>JBLJAX010000206.1:0-4708 GCA_047637795.1 Erysipelotrichaceae bacterium
AATGAAACAACTCTATTTTGGCTATCGATTTGGGATGGATTTTTTAAAGTGACGATTTTTGTACCACAGAAATATCATCCAGATCTATTGTCTCTGGAACTGGACCAAGAAGTAAGGCAGATGATTTCAGAATCTAAACAAATGGGTAAGCTGAAGTACTTTCCACTTGTTTTTGAGATAAGTACGGATGTATTATTCGACGATCTTTTTATACTATTACAATATCGAAAGAGTATAAGATAAGTTCAATAAAAGCTAAGTTCTTCTTCCAATTAAAAAAAGAATAAGAGCGTTTGAAACAGGTATCCAGGTGTCTATGATTGGGTATGAGTTATCGATTTGGGTTGAGAAAATAAGCTGCATAAAATTTCATTTTCTCTAACGCTTTTGTCTTTTTTTTTCTTTAACCACTCAATTATGGCTATAATAAGATAGATGTTTGTTTGCATAATCATCTTAGCAGTATGCAACGTTAAGGTTTTAGGAATCCATCAGATGATTGACTGAATAACTTCGAATTGAGCCTAAATCGGATGTATAAAAATATTTTAAATGAAGGAAATATGTAGGGAGCGTGTAAATGAGTCTTCTAAGCAATATCATTATAAATTCATATTCCATCCTAATTTTACTAATCATATGTATCAATTCACTAAGAATATTTGAAAAAACGTCATTGCAAGATCAAATCTACATGATGATATTATATGCGGCGATCGTGATGCTTGTGCTTGATGTATTGAGTCGACTCGATGGGAATGCACAGGCATTTTATCCTTTACTCAACACCATCGGCAATTTCTTGATATTTGCCTTGAATTCAGTACTCGCATCCTTGTGGTTGACGTATGTTCACTTGTATGTACTTAATAATGAAAAGCAAACAAGGAAACTCATCTATTTCTTAAGTCTTGCTAATATAATCAATGTCGTGATTGTAATCATATCGATGCCTTATGGATGGTTCTATACGATTGATGCGAATAATGTGTATCAAAGAGGCGAATTGTATTTACTTTCGATACTCAGTACAGTGCTTTTATTAGTTGTCGCATTCTTTATCATTGTATCTAAGCGTAAGAACTTAAATAAAAGAAGCTTTTTATCTCTACTATTTTTCGCTTTTCCACCAGCGATAAGTATCGTCCTTCAAGTTAAGTTCTATGGGGTATCATTGATGCTTAACAGTGTCGTGTTCTCAATACTCGTGTTGTTTTTAAACATTCAAAATCATGGAATGTTTACGGATCATTTAACTAAGATAAGTAATCGTAAGAAATTAGACGCATATTTAGGAAGAAAAATACGATTGAATTCATTGGGAAATGGATTTTCTGCGATTCTTCTTGATATCGATGGGTTTAAGAACATAAATGATACCTATGGTCATAATGTAGGTGATGAAGCATTGGAAAGTGCAGCGAATCTACTAAAATCATGCCTTAGAGAGAATGACTTCATTGCACGATATGGTGGCGATGAATTCTGCATTATCTTGGATGTGTCCAATAATAGAGATCTAGAAGCAATGGTTTCAAGAATCAACAGTAGTGTAGAAGCATATAATAAAACGAGATCGAATACATTTGATTTGAGTTTTAGTATGGGTTACGCAGTCTATGATAAAGATATCTACAGGGGAGCTGATGATTTTTTAAGTGCAATTGATGCCTTGATGTATCAACAAAAACAAGCAAAGAGCACATCGAATAAATGATTTTGTAATATTTGCAGTTTCTTTTGAATTTTGTTTAATAAATCAAAACGAGAAAAGCAATAATTCTACGAATCTTGAGTTCGTACAAGGGTATTGTGGAATGAGAGTACACAATCCTAGGAGGTTAGATATGTTGTTTATGTTGCTTGTAAAAGCATCGAAGAATTCAGAAGCAGGGCATTTACCACCTGCAGACTTGATGCAAGCCATGACTCGATTCAATGAAGAACTTGTTCAAGCGGGTGTACGCATCATGGCACGCGGTTTACATCCGAGCTCGAATGCACTTCGCATCACTTATCCGATTGCAGGTGCTGAACCTGTTTTAGTGGAAGGACCATTTTCAGAAACCAGTGAATTGATCGCTGGATTTATTTTAATCGATGTCGAATCAAAAGAAGAAGCAGTGCAATGGGCAAAGCGAATGCCAGATCCCCAGGGTTATGGAGAAGGGCAGATTGAATTGCGTCAAGTTTTTTAATGTGACGGTAATATTTCGTGTCGAAGCTTATGGATATTCTACTGTTCACACCGAGGATGTTCTTTACTATAACAAAGGAATTTGCGGCATTTCTATACTATCGTTTCTTAAGTTACGGGAGTACGATTACCTTATAGAGAATTTGGATATATTGATTTGATTTACACATCCGATCAATTGCCAGGAGGCATGGTTATGAAGAATATCGTAATTACCGGAAGCACACGCGGAATTGGCTATGCAATGGCCGTTGAATTTCTAAAAGCGGGATGCAATGTCACTTTATCGGGTCGTGGAGAAGAACTTAACGGCGTTACACGAAATACCTTGGATCCTTTTCAAGATCGATTTATCTACATACCATGTGATGTGCAATCTAAAGAAAGCATACAAAAGCTGTGGGATGATTCTGTAAAGCACTGGGGTCATGTGGATATTTGGATCAATAATGCTGGACAGAACACTCCGCATGTCAAAACTTGGGAAACTAACGAAATGGATACGACTGCGATTATAAGTACGAACTTGTTAGGGATGATTTTTGGTTCGCAGATTGCGGCAACAGAGATGATCAAGCAGGGTTTTGGGGCAATCTATAGTATGGAAGGACTGGGGTCCAACAATATGATTCAAGTTAAAACCATTCATTATGGCACCACGAAACATGCACTGACGTACTACATGAAAGGGTTGGCAAAGGAACTCGAAGGAACAGCTGTTATTGCAGGACGCTTGTCGCCAGGCATGATGCTTACGGATTTCATTACCAAAGGTCCTGACGGAAACCCATCCGATGTGATTTCGGATAAAAGCTTTATCAAGATTTTCAATATCTTAGCCGATTCGCCAGAGACGGTTGCGAAGTTCTTTATTCCACGCATGCTAAACAACACAAAGAATAATGTTCAAATTGCTTGGCTGACGAATGGTAAAGTTGCTTGGCGTTTCATGACAGCCGCTTCGCGTAAGCATCGTTTGATTCAATCGATTTCAAGTCAATAAGGAGAACAAATGAGCAAAAGAATGATTGAAGCATTGATCGGTGGGGCATTGTTAGGGATTGTATGTGTTGTAGGTGCATCGATACGCTCTGGATTTACAGCAGATCCCATCTTCGTATTTGCCTTGTGGTTCAATCGCGTCATCATTGGTTTGGTCATTGGTGCTCCATGGTCGAATTCCAATAAAACCAATGCATTGATTCGTGGAGGTATTTTAGGACTTTTAGTTTCTTTTGCTTTCTACAGTTCTACGAGTTTTGTGGATCCCGTAAGTTTTGGGGCTGGGATTGTTTATGGTGTGATTCTTGAAGCTTGGTTCAATCGTTCAGTCAAAGCTTAAATCATAATGATACTGATCGTGCTAATTCATTTAAACGCTAAAAGGTAAAAGAATGGTTAATCGCGAAGGTGGAAATCTGTATTTTGATAACCAAGACCTCATCGCCCCATGCGGGATGAACTGTTCATTATGCATTGCTTATCAATTCAGAATATTGGATATCAATAAACAGGGTTTTCATCGTCGATATTGCCCTGGGTGTATTCCTCGTGGTGAAAACTGTACGCATATGGCTGATGCATGTGAGAATTTGGGTAAGGGATCTGTACGGTTCTGTATCGAATGTGAAGATTATCCCTGTAAACGTCTTAAAGCTTTGGACAAGCGCTATCGAATGAAGTATCACATGAGTATGATTGAAAATCTAGATTTCATTAAACACAAGGGGATGGATCGTTTTCTAAACAAGGAAGCTGAAAAATGGGCATGTCCAAAGTGTGGTGCTAGGATTTGTTGCCACAATGGTTTGTGCTTGAGCTGTGATTTGGATAAGTTGATGCAAAACAAAAAGTATCGCTGGGGAGAAGAAAGCGAGGAAAACAATGGATAAACTTGATTATAAAAAGACATACAAAGAACTCTATCAACCCAAAACTGAAGCTTCACTCATCGAAGTGCCCATGATGTCATATATTATGGTTGAAGGGCAGGGAAATCCCAATACCTCTTCTGCATATCAAGAAGCTGTTGAGCTACTCTATGCTTTGTCCTATGCCATCAAAATGGGCTTGAAGAAACAAGATAAACCGATTGGTTATACCGATTATGTGGTCTTTCCATTAGAAGGTTTATGGTGGTTTGATGAAGAAGTCTTTGATGGACACGTCAAAGAACGTAAAGATGATTTCAATTGGATCATGATGATTCGTCAACCGGATTTCATTAACGAAGAAATCTTCAAAGCTGCATGCAGATCTGTCACGAAGAAGAATCCAAAACTCGATATAAATAAAGCTCAATTCAAACGATATGAAGAAGGCTTATGTGTACAAATCATGCATATCGGTGCTTATGATGATGAACCTGCTACAATCGCAAAGCTGGATGACTTTGTAGCTAAAAATGGATATCGAACGGAAATGTTAGGTTTGCGTCAACACCATGAAATCTATTTGAGCGATCCACGTAAAGTGTCAGCAGATAAATTGAAAACCGTAATCCGTCATCCC
>JBLJAX010000207.1:0-2023 GCA_047637795.1 Erysipelotrichaceae bacterium
TACGATCGCATCCCCTTTGACGAATTCACTCGCCCCATCCATGGCTCCGAAGAAATCGGCTTCTCGCTGAATTTTGGTACGACGTTCACGGGCTGTGGATTCATCAATCAATCCAGAAGAGAGATCCGCATCAATCGCCATTTGTTTACCGGGCATGGCGTCCAAGGTAAAACGTGCACTGACTTCCGCAACACGTTCACTCCCCTTGGAGATGACGATGAACTGAACCACGACGATGATCAGGAAGATGACCAATCCCACAAAAGGATTACCCCGAATAACAAAGTCCCCGAAAGTCTTGACCACTTCACCCGCATAACCATTCTCAATGAGAATCAAACGTGTGGAAGAGATGTTCAAGGCTAAACGGAATAAGGTTGTGATCAATAGAATCGATGGAAAAAGACTGAACTGTAAAGCATCATGGATGTTCATGGAAATCAAAAGAATGATGAAGGAGATGGATAAGTTCAAGATGAACATCATATCCAAAAGCCAAGCGGGTAAAGGCAAGATGATTAAAAGGACAATGAGTACAACTAAGAGTGAACTTGAGCCTTTAAGATACTTTTGCATATGTTATCCTCCTTTCCTTTGGTTTTGATATAAGACCGCTAAGATTTCCGCAATCGCTTGATAAAACTTCTCTGGAATCTCCGCTTCCATTTCGACTTGCTCATATAAACTGCGTGCTAAACTTCGGTTCTCAATGCAGGGAATTGTATTTTTCTCCGCAATCTCGATGATTTTAAGGGCAATGGAGTCCATCCCCTTAGCAATGACTTTAGGCGCACGTTGCTCACCGAGTTTGTATTGAATCGCAATCGCATAATGCGTTGGATTTCGTATGATCACATCGGCTTTAGGAACGTTTTGCATCATACGACGTTGTGCGAACATCCGTTGACGTTCTTTGATTTTCGACTTGATGGCAGGATCACCTTCCATCTGTTTGTATTCTTCTTTGATGTCTTGTTTACTCATCTTGATGTTTTTCTCATACTCATAGCGTTGATAGAAATAATCCACCAAGGCTAAGAAGATGAAGATCATACCGACATTCAGAGCGAGTTTCATGATGAGCTTCAGTCCATAAACCAAACTCTGTAAGATATCACTTTGAAACATCGTGAACAGGATTGGTAGTTCTGGTTTGAGGACCATGTAGATGACCGCAACCAAGAGTAGAATCTTGAAGATTGCTTTGAACATTTCGAAGAAAGAACGTAGACTGATAAGTTTTTGTAAACCTTTAATAGGATCCAGGCGTTCTAACTTGAACTGCAGTGAAGAAGTATTGAAGATGAAACCTGTCTGAGCTCCGCTCGCTGCGATATTGACCAGAAGCATCAATCCTAATATCGGAAATAGAATCAAGACGAAGATCCAAGCACTTTGTAAGAATATCGTGGATAACTCAGTTTGATTCAAAACCTTGATTTGCATCCATGAATTGAAACTGAGATTGAACAGACGATGGATATGACTTACCATCGTAGGCAAGATAAATTGAACACCATAGAAACTGACCAACAACACCGCAACCGACACCGCATCTTTGCTTTGAAAGACATTGCCTTTCTTTCGCTCATCACTGCGTCGTTTCGGTGTGGCCTTTTCGCTCTTTTCACCTGCCATGTTCATCCCCCCTTTCTATAAGTTCATTAAGATGTTTTGAAGTTGGTTCATCACGACTCCCCAACTTTCATCTAAGAAATGGGTGATGGGTTGAATCAATAAGACCAGTAATAAGATATTGAGCAATACTTTAGCTTGAATGTTAATAACGAAGACATGGATTTGTGGAATCAAACGCATCAGAATGCCCATGGAGACTTCTAATATGAAGGCCGCAATCACCATTGGCAAAGCCAAGCGTAGCGTCATCGTGAAGACCACTATGAACAAATCCATCATCATGCTGGCTAAGCGGGATAGATTCAACCATCCATCCAGTGGAAGGATATCGAAGGTGCTTTTCATGAAACGTATCCACAAGAGATGCGTATCACTGAGAAAGAAC
>JBLJAX010000208.1:0-2718 GCA_047637795.1 Erysipelotrichaceae bacterium
ACAAATCACATTGGAAGATCGATTCAAGATATCTGACATTGAATCGTTTTATGCATCTAATCCACTCAAACACTTATCTATTTCAAAATTAGTCCCTGGCGAGGATGCGGCCATCCAACAATTGAATATATTTATTCAGAATGGCTTGGCCTATTATGATCGACGCAATCAGATCGATGCGAAAGGTCAATCCTATCTTTCCGCGTATCTTCACTATGGCATGCTTTCACCCATCAAGATGATTCGTGATGTCTTGAACACCCAACATTCCAATTCGGAACTTTTCATTGAAGAAGCCATGGTTCGTAGAGAACTCGCGGAGAATTATTGCTTCTACGAACCCAACTATGACAAGCTCGAAGGTGCTTGGTCCTGGGCAATCGAGACCCTTAAAAAGCATGAATTCGATGAACGACCTTATCTCTATACCCTTGAAACCTTAGAAAAAGCCCAAACACACGATGATTTATGGAACCATTGTCAACGACACATTGTCGAGGAAGGTTATCTCCATTCTTATCTACGCATGTATTGGGCTAAAATGGTCTTACTGTGGACGAAGAATGCCTCGGAAGCCATCGATATCCTTGTCTATTTAAATGATACCTATATGTTGGATGGACGAGATTCCAATGGATACACGGGTATTCTATGGAGTGTCGCTGGTGTCCATGATCGACCTTGGTTCGATCGGCCAATTTTTGGTCTCATTCGAACGATGGGTAAAGATGGTTCAATCAAGAAGACAGGCATCAAACTCTAAAAGTGGACATTGACTGAACTACGTTTGATATCCTTAAGTGTGATGCAAGAGGTCATGCGCATGCACTCTTTCAATTCTTGAATGAGCTTATCCGCATAAAGTGAAACCCCCTCTGTTTGTCCACCAATGGACGCATGTGAGAATGGACGTCCGATAAGGACCCCATCTGCTCCCAAAGCAAGTGCTTTGAAGACATCCGACCCACTTCTGAAGCCACCATCCACAAAGCCTTGACAGCGACCTTTGACAAAGGTCGTTATTTTTTCAAGGACCTCAATCGTGGAAACACAATCATCCAAGACACGTCCACCATGATTGGATACGACGATCGCATCGACACCGGCATCCAATGCTGCTTGGGCATCTTCAAGGGTCAATATCCCCTTCAAGATGAAGGGTACACCCAAATAATCTTTGATCGCTTTAAGTTCCTCAACGGTTTTAAAGCTGACTGGAACGCCTTGTTTCTTAAGTAGGATCAAACCAGCCGCATCAATATCCATCGCAACCGCCAAAGGTGAACAAGCTTTGACTTCTTCGAGTTTTGGCATCAAGAGATCCATCGTCCAAGGCTTGATCGTCATGATGGTTTGTTTATTCAAGTTTTGGTGAATCTTCAGAGGCATCTCAAACGCTTCACGATTCGCCCCATCCCCTAAAAAGACAGGCAGTCCTTGTGCTAAGCATCCTTCCGTCAATCCATTCAAATACGTCAATTCATCCACGGAGCTTCCATAATTGATCTTCACATTCGCGATGGGTGCAGCCATGATGGGTGCACTGATCATTTGACCAAAGAAGTCAAAACGACTGTCCACTTCTTGGTCCTCACGAATCAAGCGCATGTTCAAGGTGACTTCCTTCAATTTCGCTACATTTCTTACAAATGTACTTCCTGTACCTTTACCACCGGGTCCAGGTGTCCAGCCACGACACACTTCGCCATTACAGGTCTTGCACATCTTACAGATGCTCATGTTGGCTTTGGCCTGAATTTTTACTTCTTCAAGTGTTTTCATTATTTGCTCCTTCGAATGAAAGAAAGGTACTGGACCTTTCTTTTACTTTATTATTCTACTACAACTTTTGCTTTTCCGATAATGCCTGCCTTGAACAAGAAAGCAAAGAGACAGATCATCGCAAATGCGATACCAACTGGATAAGAGATTGAAGTTGGTAACTTGAAGCCTTCTGGTGCTTGCAAGATGTATGTCATCGAAACAGCACTCATGAAGGTTGCAGGAACCGTAGCGATCCAGTGATTGGATGCTTGTTTAACCAAGTACATGGCACCTGCCCACAACGCGATCATCGCTAAGGTTTGATTGGACCATGAGAAGTAACGCCAAACGATATTGAAGTCGATGAGTGTCAACATGCCACCCACACCAAGGAGTGGAAGTGCCAACAACAAACGACCTTTATTGGATTTTTGTTCTAAGCCGAACCAGTCTGCTAAGGTCAAACGAGCGGAACGGAACGCTGTATCACCGGAAGTGATTGGGCAAGCGATAACACCGACCATTGCCAAGACACCACCAACTGGGCCTAAGAGTTTAAATGAAATATCATAGACAACACCGGCTTGACCACCGTATTCTGCCAAAGCTGTTGCCAAACCACCGGTAGCACCGTAGAACGATACACCTGCAGCTGCCCAAATCAAAGCAATGACACCTTCCGCAACCATGGCACCGTAGAAGATTTTACGGCCATCGCGTTCGGAAGTCATACAACGAGCCATCATTGGTGATTGCGTCGCATGGAAACCAGAAATCGCACCACACGCAACCGTAACGAACATCAACGGCCAAATTGGTAATTCAGCAGGATGAAGATTGGACAAGGTTAATTCCATCATTGGAACACCCGTGAACAACATACCACCCGCGATACCAAGAGCCATAATGATCAATGCAGCCCCGAACAATGGATAGATACGTCCGATCAAAGCA
>JBLJAX010000209.1:0-3951 GCA_047637795.1 Erysipelotrichaceae bacterium
AAGACATAGACCACCATGGCTTGTAGGATGATCAAAACGATATATGCAATCCCAAAGGGTTGAAGTTGTTTCAAATCTCCATTGGCCAAGACAAAGAAATCAATGGCTGTTTTATTTAAGAACGGAAAGATGATGTCAATGATGGCCATTGAAACCATCGAAATGAAGATGATCGTTAGATCTTTCTTATAACTAAAGAAATGCTTCAGGATGCGACGCCATAAGTGGGTATCTAAATGATCGGTATTAAATTCTTGTTCTTCAAAATGCTCACTCAAGCGAATCACCTCCTTCAATCATTTGGTTTTGTATCCATGCGATACGCTTATACAAGCCCTCTTCTTCAAGTAGACTTTGGTGCGTACCCAATTGCGAAATGACACCGTTCTCAAGAACGATGATCTTATCCGCCTGCATGGCAGATAAAATACGATGGGTGATGATTAAAGTCGTCACCCCTTGCGCTCGATCTTTCAAAGCTGTACGAATACGCTCATCCGTATGCGCATCGACTGCCGACAAAGAGTCATCAAAAATCAAGATCGGTGTATCACTTAAAATCGTACGTGCGATCGCAATCCGTTGTTTCTGTCCACCCGATAGGGTCACACCTTTTTCTCCTACCAAAGTACGATAACCTAAATCAAACTCATGAATGACACGATTGACCGATGCCATTTCAGCAGCACGTTTGACTTCATTTTCATCCGCATGCGGTTTCGCAACCCGAATATTCTCTAAGATCGTCTTTGAAAACAAGAAAGGTTCTTGTAAAACAATCCCAATGTTCTGTCGAATGTGTGCTTTTTGAATGGTACGAAGTTCATGTCCATTGAGTTGGATGGATCCATCTGTATACTCATAAAGTCGCGTCAAGAGATGTACCAAAGACGACTTTCCACTTCCCGTAGGACCTAAGATGGCGACGGTTTCACCTTTCTTGATGGTGAAACTGACATCTTTTAAAACAGGCTCATGACCATCTGGATATTGGAAACGAACATGGTCGAAGACGATGTCCCCCTTTACATCCACCAAATCTCCACTCTTTAAATCCTCAATCTGTTCATCAAAGATTTCATTCAAACGTTTGAGTGAAACCAACATCTTACCCAAATCCGATAGGATTCTACCCACGTTACGGATTGGCCATAAGATCATCGATTCATAAGACAAGAAGACAAAGAACTGACCCACAGTGATTTCACCATTTTGAGCGGCAAAGATTCCAAAGATGACCACGATGAAGATTTGTGTCAAGACGACCAAATCACTGGTCGCCCAGTACATTCCCAAAAGTTCAATCAGCTTGTACGTTAGATTCTTATAGTTGCGATTCTTCGCATCGAACTTGGCAAGCTCATGGACTTCACGATTGAACGCTTTAACCACACGTGTTCCTGAAAGGTTCTCTTGCAAAACGGTTGAGAGTTCCCCATCCGCCTCATCACTTGCCTTAAACATGGCTTGCATTCGTTTGAAAAAGAAATACGCAAACAACACAAGAATCGGCAAAGTGATCATTGCGATCAAAGCTAACCGCAGATTGATTTGAAGCAAGATGAACATCGCAATGCTTGCGATCGAGATGGCATAGACCAACTCTGAAACCTGACCGGCTAAGAAACGACGAATCGTATCCACATCCGAGGTACAACGTTGAATCAAATCCCCTGATTTCGCATTGACATGTGAATGATAAGGCATCAACTGAAGATGTTCAAAAAGATCATTCCTCAAGCGTTCCACAAAACGTTCACTGATGACACCATTGAGATGTCCTCTAAAATACATCAAAACAAAAATGATAAGATTGACACCGATGATCATCAAAGCAGCCAACCACAAATGATTACGAATGGTATCCACACCACCAAAAAGATTGCTATACCAAACCAACCATGATGCATCGATGGCAGCACCATTGATGACATTATCGATCAGAAAAGCAAACAAGAGTGGTGAAATCAGCGTTAGTGAAACATAACTGATGACCACAACAAAAAGTGAGGCCATCCTTAGTCTCAATCCTTTTAAATACTTCATAAATAATTGATTAATTGTCATAAACACCTCAAAATCCTTCTCTATTATACTTCAAAAAGAAAACAGTGGGACACTGTTTAGACTTTTAAACGTTTTAAGACTTGTGCACTTAAGGTTCCTGTGACCATTCCCGTTGGAACGGAACTGAACCAAAGCAGTGGCAACCAATAGATCATCATCACCGTATCATTGATGAACATCAAGACCAAAATCTGACCCAAACCATGAAAGGCACTGGATGCGACGCTCAAACCCACTGGACTGAGTTTTGATTTCTTATACAAAACGATGGTGATAAAGGTACTTAGAATCACCCCACCCATGGACAACCAGAAGCCGGTCCCAAAGATGATACCGCGCAATAAGGAGGCAATGATGACACGCATCAAATTCAGCATGATCATCGATTTGATGCCAAAAAGAAACATGGTGATCAGACCAAGAATGTTGGCTAAACCAAGCTTGACCCCTGGAATTGGAATGGGCAAGGACGGTTCGATCATGTGCATTAGAATACTCATCGCCAACAACATGGTGATTAAAGTCAACCGACGGGTTGGACTGTGTCGTTTCATTGGATCACACTATCCTCTCCGTTGGGATCTTCCTCACTGTTTTGAATCATCACAACGATATGATTGGGTAGACAAACAATTGGCACATTGGCGTATTGGACCCAGCCTTGAATCGAACAGAGATGGTACGGGGATGTTTCTTTTTCAACTCGTACACGACCACTTTCGACCTCGATGAAAACTTCGCCCAAGGTACCTTGGACGATATAAGTATCATCGATCTTCATGTCGATGCGTAAGATTTCTTTATCCTTATAACTCACGACCGCAACAGTTTGATCAGAAGTCGTGCTTCGAACAAACCATTCCATCGTTCCATATAAGAGTAAGGACGAAATCAAGATCACGATGATCAAGATTTTGTCATGTTTATTCATACTAAAGGTCATTAAATTTCAAAACCGCCTTGATTGCGTGTTTCCACTGTTCTAGGATATCACTTTGTTCCGTTTTTAACATATTGGGTTTAAATAATTTTTCACTGCGCCACTTGGCCATAAGTTCTTGTTCGTCTTTGAACATACCCATTGCTAAACCAGCCAATAAGAATGCCCCTAAGGCAGTGGTTTCTGCGATGACGGGACGAATGACATCCACACCGAGAATACCGGCTTGGTACTGCATCAAATAATCATTCTTGCTTGCGCCACCATCCACTTGAAGTTTGGTCAATTTGATATAAGAATCTTCTTGCATGGCCTGCACCACATCATAGGTCTGCAAAGCAAGCGATTCCAAGGTTGCCCGTACGATGTGCGCATCGGTTGTTCCACGGGTCAAGCCAAAGATCGCACCCTTGGCATCACTTTGCCAATACGGCGCACCTAAGCCCACAAAAGCTGGCACCACAACGACACCATCTGATGAAGGAACAGATAGTGCTTTGTCTTCACACTCCGAAGAACTTCCAATAAAATGCAAACCATCACGTAACCACTGGATGGCAGCACCGGCAATGAAGACAGAGCCTTCTAAAGCATAATTGATCCGACCATTGCGACGCCAAGCGATGGTCGTCAATAAACCATTCTTCGACTCAATTTTCTTATCGCCGGTGTTCATCAATAAGAAACAACCCGTTCCATAGGTATTCTTAACATCTCCAGCTTCCAAACACAATTGACCAAATAAAGCCGCTTGTTGGTCACCGACCAAAGAAGCAATTGGAATCGTATGACCAAACCATGACGCATCGCATCCTGCAAGATTTCCTGCCGTATCCACGATCTTAGGCAACATATTCATGGGAATGTTCCAAATATCTAAAAGTTTTGGATCCCATTCACATTTTTCAATGTTCATCAATAAGGTACGTGATGCGTTTGTAACG
>JBLJAX010000210.1:0-2412 GCA_047637795.1 Erysipelotrichaceae bacterium
TTACTGAAACAAGCATAAAAGGATTCACGGAATCCTTTTTATTTGAACATATCGAGGATGGTTTGGGGTGAGTCGATCTGTTTCGATGCTTCCAAGCCTTCTTCCACAAATCCTTTCCAGACACAAGCAATGAATGGCATGCCACAAGCTTCTGCGGCTAAGCGATCGAGGATGGAATCCCCGAGATAGACCGCATCCTTGACATCAACACCCAACAGCTCGCAACACTGAAGCAAAGGAGCAGGATCGGGTTTCTGTTTATCACAATCATCCGCCAACACAGCCACATCAAAATAATCGATCAATGCCAATCGTTTGAATTCGATTTCGAATTGTTGGCGTCGTTTTGAACTGACGATGGCGAGTCGATAGCCAGATGCATGGAGGCTCTTGATCATTTCCACCACGCCTGCATAAGGTTGTGCTTGCTCAGGAAAAGCACGTACTTTTTGAACCCAACGGGCATAGGCTTCTTCAGGCTTCTCAAGCCCAAATTCATGCATGACTTGCATGCCGGGATGGGATGCGTAGCGAAGTATGCTATGACCGTCTTCGTTCTTGAAGCCCAGTTCATGAACCAATTCCAAGAGCGTGACCATGTTCAATCGTAGGGTATCGAGAAGTGTCCCATCGATGTCGAAGATTAAGACTGGCTTCATGCGTTCACTTGTTCGCCAAATAAGACGACATAATTATGACCGTAGACTTTGGCGCAATTCGGGCAGGTGGTGTAGAAGGTATAGATTGATGGCTTTGGATTTCCTTGGTCTTTCATCACCTTTGAAAAGTCTTTAACCCACTTCCCCATGTCTTTGAAATCACCATCGTAGACTTTGGCAAGATAGTTGCCTTGGATTTCCTTACTTGGATAATCCTTTACAGGGCCTTGGGTCATGAAGTAATGATTGCATTTAAATGGACTGACATCCTGTGAGAGAATCAAGTAACGATCATGAATGCCTTGACCACTGGCTTCGATGTCGGCTTGGGTCTTGGTGAAGACCTTGTCCATGTTTGTAGGCATGTACATCAAACTCTTAGTTGAAGTTTGGATGAAGTGTAGATCACTGAAATCAAAGAGCTTATTATCGTAGTGTTCGGGATGAAAGACGGGGCAACAGCCTGTCACATTGTCTTCAGCGGAATAGGCGGGAATGGAACGAATGATCTGTGTCATAAACATCTCCTCCTTATACCCACATTCTACAGCGAATCGTAAGATTATTCATCTATGTTTGAAAATTGGTTTTATAATAGAACCATTGAAAAGAGGTCATTATGATACGGACAGCTACTTTGGATGATGCACAAGCACTTTTGGATATTTACACCCCTTATGTCTTGAATACCACAATCACGTTTGAGACAGAAGTTCCAACACTAAGTGATTTCACACAACGCATCAAAACCATCCAACAACGTTTCCCCTACCTCGTTCTTGAAGTAGACAATATCATTGTAGGTTATGCCTATGCGACAAAGTATAAAGAGCGTTCTGCCTACGATTGGACGGTTGAGACGAGTGTTTATATCCATCAAGATGTTCAAGGCAAAGGCTATGGTAAAAAGCTCTATACAGCCTTAGAAGAAGCCTTACGTACACAAGGCATCGTGACCATGTTGGCATGTATCACCTATCCCAATGACTTGAGTATTGAATTCCATAAAAAAATGGGCTTTGAACATGTGGCCCATTTTAAGAAACTTGGTTATAAATTCAATCAATGGCGAGATATCGTATGGATGAAGAAAGTCATCAATCCTTACTTTTAGAGAATGTTTATTTGATATTTTAATATACAACAATAGGAACAACATGAAAGAGTACGTATTTAAATATTAACGTTACCTCTTTTTTTATAACCACTTATTCACTAAATGTGCAAATAAATATACCATGCTTGCATATAAGTCGTCAAAATGCATTCACAGTGCATATTTTTACACAAAATTGAGTAGTCCCCAGGTGTTATGCACTAAAAATGTAAGATCGAGATAATGAAAAGCAAGCACCGTTAGAACGGTGCTTGAATTATAGATAATGAATTTGATCTTTATACTTCTCGAACATCTGCTTGTTAAAAGCGTCTCCACCATCCACATTCGCGCTATGATAGATTGGTGGTTTGATTCCTAACGCTATTAACTTTTCTGTGATCTGTACAACCATCATGTTGACAATCATTGCTCCAATAACAGTCGAAGATGGTGCAACTTTTTGATCAAAATGTTCGATTGCCATACACGAATCTTCAAAGTCACCACAATTATCAATGACGAGATCTGCACATTCATACAGACGTCTACCAGAGCTATGGCGAGCAGTAACCTGGGATGAATAGCTAATATTTGTAAGAGCAATAACATAGACGCCTTTTTGCCGAGCATCAAGTGCCATGTCGATTGCGACTG
>JBLJAX010000211.1:0-2030 GCA_047637795.1 Erysipelotrichaceae bacterium
GCTTTCAAAGTCGCATCCTCGGTAAGTTCTGCAATTTCAGCCATATGTGCGATTTCACGTACATATTCTAGTCCGGTACGGGAGCTTGCCAAACGGTCACGGTTTCGTGGTATCAGTTTGGTGATTTCTTCAAGGGGTGAGATCATATCGACAAATGTCGTCATGTAGTGTTTTGTAAAGATTGCGATCATTTCTTGAAGTCGCTTGATTTCTTGATGCGTAAAAGTTCGGGCTTCTGTTAGAGATGCCTCCACATTCAAGCGATTAACGAGCTTCTTGGTTTCGCTGGATCCGTGGTCGTAACGCATTCCTGATTGAATGGTAAAGGTACGAATTCCCCCATAGGTTTCCAAGATGCGATCGACGTTCTTCAGATCCAAGTGACCGCGAAAAGGCAAGGCTCCACATCCCAATATCGGGCTGATTTCGACGTCGAGTTCATTGGCAATCGCTTGTGACTTATGAATCGCAATGATGACCGAAAGCACGGAAGCCATCATGCCGTATGACATGGCTGAATCCGAACGTGCAAACATGACACGAAGCCGCTCAGGCATGACCTGTTTCGTTTTGAGTTCGTTGAGATACGTTTTGAGGATTTGATCCACTTGAAGTAAAGCTGGGACACTTTCGATCAAAGGAATCAATCGGATCGTGTAGGGTTCAAACTGAATCGAATAGTTCTTATTCCCCAACTCAATGACGGAATTGATGCGCTCTTGTATCTGAAGCATTTCTTCGCCACTTTCAATCATTGGAACGATGGTTTCAAATATACTTTGACCTTTGTTCGCGTCGAAACATAAGATATTTGTTTCAACCAAAGACATGATGCTCATCAATTGACGGAAAACCGGCTCCTTTTTCGCATTCGGAATTCGGGGTGTGATAAACGCATCTTGACCTAACTTCATATCTTTCTGGATCAAGCCCATTGCGACTTGCGAAGTCTGATGATAAGGTGTCATCTTGCCTTCAAAGTCAATCATGACTTCTTCAATGCCTAAACCACCTCTTTCTTGTCCAAGGCACGCGATAATGGCTTCTTCCGGTTCTGCTTGAATGGTGATGTATTGGTCTGCGTTATCTGGATGCTGTGTTGCCATTGTGCTGGGTATTGTTTTCATTTCTTTCCTCCAATAAAAAAGTCGAATCATAAAATTCGGCTTACAAGTTGACTGGTCTGACCCTTCAATCGTTTTCCGTGTGTTTATTCAGTTTCAATATCCTTGTCCGCAATCAAGACGATGATCTTCTCACCCGTTACGGTGCTCACGTCCGAATGAACGCTGATGAACTGGATGTTGAGAACGGATTGAACCGTTTCAATAAGTTGTGTCTGTGCATTCTCAAACAATGCACGACGATGTTGCTTGATTAACTCAACGCCTTCTTTTGTAGAAGCTAAATTCTTCTCTGAAACGCTTAAAAACCCTTTGAGTCGAATGATGATCATATCATGTACGATGTTCGTTCGAATCTTCGCTGGACCTCGTCCCATATACTCGACTTCAAATTTACTCATTGCTTCGCTGATTCTCGCTTCAATTTGTCCTTTTGTCATCGTTGTCCTCTGCTTGTGGATTAAGCAAGATTATCTTAGATTATCTGCGTATGAAATACAAGAAATATTTTCTGAAAGTTTTCTGAAAATATTGTCAGTATGCACAAGATGTGTTTTAATTGAAACATTAAGTTGAGGTAAAGCCATGGACTATCGTTTTGCACGCAGAGCTCGATTAACGCAGGATTCCTTTATTACTGAAATCTTCAAATACTTGCAAGATAAGGAAGTCATCTCATTTTCAGGAGGTTTTCCAAATCCGGCTACCTTCCCATTGAACGAACTCCACGCTAGTGCAGAAAAGGTATTCTTAAAAGAAGGAAGTTCTGTTTTACAATATGCCACAACCAATGGTGATTTAGACTTACGCAAGTTCATTTCTAAACGTTATCGCATCCGTCAAAAACTAGACGTTCCAGCGGATCAGATTTTAATCACCAGTGGTTCCCAACAAGCGCTTGATTAC
>JBLJAX010000212.1:0-4022 GCA_047637795.1 Erysipelotrichaceae bacterium
CATGTTGGATGAGTTTGAAGATGTTCGTATCAAATGGGTGATTTGCTTTCGTTCGAATACGGTGGAAGAAATGCATCACCGGCTTGTTAAGTTGAAAGCACCAAAACAGTTTGTTCATGACTGTGTTCAACTCCATACCTGTTACCATCATCGGTTTAGTAAAAATGAATATGCGTTGAAGTTGATGATGCATCAATATCCCAATACGATTCTCCAGATGGCCATGGATATGCAAATGAAGCTGCAAGACCCCATGTACGATGTGGAAGCGCATCGCATCTTAAATAACTTAATCGAAACGAATGCGTGTGTGCAGCTCAAGGATTTGGATTTGAATGGCCATGATTTAATGGAATACCAAATAAAAGGGAAGCAGATTCAAGTTCTTTTAGATAAAGCTTTGGATGGTGTCATGCGAGATTTGGTTGTTAATTCCAAAACAGAGCTCTTAGCCTGGCTCAACTTGACATCGTGAAGTGCTCTGTGTATGATTAGACATATTTTATAGGAGGATTTTATGAACGACGATACTGGTTGTGACCAGCGATGGTCCACCACTACCAATAAGAAGTCTACAGCTTGTAGCCGGGGGTTATACACTGTATGACGGCTGTGTTCCTATTACTCGTATTAACTGCGATCAATGCTTTCTTCACTGCTTCTGAAATGGCTTTGATCTCAATCAATGATAATAAAATGCGCATGTTGGCGGATGAGGGGCATAAAAAAGCAAAACAACTGCTTAAGGTATTAGACTCTCCCACCCGCTTTTTATCAACCATCCAAATTGGTGTCACCTTGGCTGGCTTTTTATCGTCTGCCTTTGCATCAGATCAATTCAGTGAGCCCTTGGTTGCATTGATCATCCGTTACGTACCCATCGATCCCGATATCGTCAAGACGATTTCTGTCGTATTGATTACCTTAGCCTTGTCATTCTTGACTTTGGTCTTTGGTGAATTGGTACCAAAACGCATTGCGATGAACAAAGCGGAAGCAATTGCGTTTAGCGTTGTTGGCATGTTGCAGTTCATTGCGATCATTGCTTTACCTTTTGTCAATCTCTTGAGCTTGACGACCAATGGCATCCTTCGATTATTAGGCTTCGATCCAAATGCGCATCCCAATGATGTGACGGAAGAAGAGATTCGAATGATGGTTGATGTGGGTGAAGAAAAAGGTACGATTCGTGAAACTGAGAAAGAGATGATCAACAACATCTTTGAGTTTGACAATAAGCTTGTGTCTGAAATCATGACCCATCGTCGTGAAATCAGTGGAATCTCCATTGACGCGACACTGCCCGAAGTTAAAAAAATCGTTAAGGATGAACAATACACACGTTTCCCAATCTATGATGAATCTTTGGATAACATCGTAGGGATCGTACATCTTAAGGATGTGTTGAAGTATTACGATCAAGCACGAACGAAAACGTTTAGTTTAGCACGTATCATGCGTAAACCGTATTTCGTACCAGAATCGAAGCATTTGGATGAGCTCTTCTTTGAATTACAAAAGAATAGCACCCATATGGCGGTTGTCATCGATGAATATGGGGGAACAGCTGGGATCATCACCATTGAAGATTTGATTGAAGAAATCGTTGGTGATATCTCAGATGAGTACGATGAAGATGATAAGGCTTTGGTTAAAATCAGTGATCAAACCTATGATGCGGATGGTAACTTGGAATTGGAAATCCTTGAAGAGAAGATTGGTTTGGTTCTACCACAAGAGGATTATGAAACCTTAAGTGGCTTCTTAATTAGTAAACTTGGACGTATTCCAGATGATCACGAACTTATGGACCTTGAACATGAAGGTGTCTTATTTAAGATCTTGAAGATCAAGGATAAACGTATACTTAAAGTGCGCATCGTCATCCCGCATGATAAAATTGAAGTAAGAACAGAAGACGAATAAAAAAGATTCACCCTGAGGTGAATCTTTTTTACAAGGATGATAGAAACTTAGTTTCTGTTGACTTCGTTGATGAGGTAAACCGCATCGACCGAGAGTTCGCCAGTATTTGTAACGTATTGTTCGTATTTGGCATCAGTGAATTGACCCATGCCGCCTACGTTGTAGATCTTGCTCATATCGTAACCTTTAACTTCAAGGATCTTCATCATTTGAGCAACACGACCACCGGATTGACACATCAAGAAGATTGTTTTGTCTTTTGGGAAGAGTGCATTCAACAAAGCATCGGATTCTTTGTATACAGCTACAGGTGCATCGATTGTACCGCCATAGAGTTGAACCATGGTTTCATCGGTATTTGCATTAGCATTAAAGATGTATGCGAAATAAGGAATGACTTCGAAATTACGTAAGTGCTTCATTGAGTAATCTTTGAAATCGCGGAGGTCGATGTACACGACATCATCACGATTCAAGTATTGGTCTAGGTTTTCTACACCAATGGATGAACAGCTTGCAGCATAGACACCCGCTTCACAGTTTTTTTCAGGTTGATCTTTTGCAGGGACGTATTTCTTTGTGGTGTCGATTGGAGCAGGAAGTTCTGCTTGTAGGACATATCCATTTTCAGCTGGATTGAGGACCCAACCTTCTTCTTGTAGTTGTGTTTCAGATTTGGCACAGCCTACTAAAACTAAGCTTAAGACAATTAGAGCTAATAATTTTTTCATTTCCTTTTTCCTTTTAATCAAAGTATTCGTCTTCTAAGTGATATGTCATGATTGCATTTAACATCCGGATAATATTGTTTGTCGAAACGGATGATCCGGTGAAGGTATCCAATTTGAAGGCTTCGCGCCCATTTGCTTGATAATCTTCGAGTTTGATGTCTTCCATAACACTTAATGATTTGATGTAAGCATAATCTTTGTCGATGAAGTAAGGGATATATTCTGTCTTAAAGACGGAATAACTGACACCAGCAGGCGTTGGGTTGCTATCGCCCCAGAAACCTCCGTTGTATTCACCATTTGGATCCTTATCAAAGGATAGATAGCGAACGGTGACTTCATCGGCTACCTTGGATTCAGGTAGACTTAATTCTACGTATGCGGTTTGCCAATAGTTGACGGATGCTGCACGACAGGTACATGAGAGGTACGTGATTTGATATTTGATGTAATCACGTGCTTTGTATTTGTAATGTACGAATGCGTAGAAGCTGGATTCATTACGAGGACCATCGATGTGATCGATTGGTACGATCGCTACGGTGTTCGCAATCGTTTCAGGACCTAAATCGGCACTTGAGTTCAAGAATTCATTGATTTGTTCAAGGCTGAGTTCCGTTCCGTCACCACACACCACAGGGGTGTTTTCGGCAGGTTCTCCCGTAGGTTCCGCTTGCTCGGCAGCACAAGCATAAAGGCTAGACAAGACTAAGCTAAGCAATAAGAAGAATAGTATTTTTTTCATTGTTACTCCTTTCACAAATAATTTTAGCGAATTAAGTCAAAGATAACAGTCTTGCTTATTAGAAAAATCACAAAATGCTAAGATATTTACCATTTTTTATGTTATAACTTGGAGGTAAGGAAAAGAATAGATGCAATTATGACAAGAATTTCACAAACTATAGTTATGATACTGTTGATTGGATTTATTTTGACGGCGTGCCAAGATAAAGCCGTTGTTGAAGAGGAATTGGAAGTTTCGATTCCGCTTAAGAATGAGTCGGTTAAAATACAGGACTCACCCATCACGAGTGTGAATCTGGATGAATATTTATTTAGAGATGACGTCTTTTATGTGGATACTCGAGAATTGAATCAAACGTTGGAAGAAGGCATGATTGCGGGCTTTGTGAACTATCCTTTTTATGCTTTGATTGCAAATCTGGTTGATGGTCAAACATTATTTAAGATGACCAAGGTCTTGGATTCGGACAATAAATTATTGGTTGAATTGGGTGGGGTAGGCAGTTATGTTCCACGCTTTGAAGAATCTGAGTATCTTCTGAAAGCCTTGTTTCCTAAAGATCAATATATCTTTATAAGTTCTACGGCAGGGGTTGAGGCAACGTACTTAGCGAATCT
>JBLJAX010000213.1:0-4451 GCA_047637795.1 Erysipelotrichaceae bacterium
ATAACAGATTCCTACTTTCATACAAGGATGTGACTGTAAATAGCGATCATAATAAGCTTTCCCATAGCCTAACCGATGTCTTCTTTCGTTAAAGGCAAGCATCGGGATAATCATCAACTGAATCCCCTCCGATGCCTGATTCGAAATGGGCTCCAATATCCCCATACGATTCAAAGCACATTCATCCAAACTCTGGATCTTCACAAAAACCATCCCATCTTTCAATATCTTAGGGACATAGACCTTTTTATTGTGTTCAAAGCACCATGCGATGATCCTTCGTGTATCCACTTCATGTGCCATCGAGATGTAGATGCCAATATGTTCATAACGCTTTAAATCATTAAGCAAATAATTAAAAATAAGTGCTGAAAACACTTGATGGTCCTCAGCACTTAACGATTTTCGAAGATTGAGATGTTTGATGCGTAAGCTCGGCTTATCCACTAACCGACCGAACCTTCCATATCCAACTTCATGAGCTGGTTCAATTCAACCGCATATTCCATCGGCAACTCACGTGTGAATGGCTCCAAGAACCCCATGACGATGGTTTCCAAAGCTTGGCTCTTATTTAAACCACGACTCATGAGATAGAAGAGTTGATCTTCTGAAACACGCGAGACGGTCGCTTCATGTTCGATCGTACTGAGTGGATTGTACGAAATATTCGTAGGTAAGGTGTCGGAGCGACTGTTTCCATCCATCAATAAGGTATCACACTCAATTTTAGAACGCGCATATTTTGCCTTTGCACTGTGTTGAACCAAACCACGGTAGTTGACTTCCCCACCATTACGTGCAACAGATTTCGAGATGATATTGGATGAAGTATACGGTGCCAAATGCACCATCTTTGCGCCTGCATCTTGAATTTGATTGATGTGCGATGCGACAGCGATTGAAATCGTCATCCCACGTGCGTACTCACCCGCTAAGATACAAGCTGGATATTTCATCGTAACATGCGCACCGATGTTGCCATCAATCCATTCCATAACGCCATGGTCCATGACTTTAGCGCGTTTTGTGACAAGATTTAAGACATTCATCGACCAGTTTTGAATGGTTGTATAACGACATTTTGCTTTAGGATGGACATAGATTTCCACAACCGCCGCATGGAGACTATCCTTGCTGTAGGTTGGGGCTGTGCACCCTTCCACATAGTGGACATCCGCACCTTCATCCACAATGATCAAGGTACGTTCAAACTGACCCATTTGTTCAGTATTGATTCTAAAATAAGACTGCAAGGGTTTATCCAACTTCACACCCTTTGGAATGTAAATGAAGGACCCCCCTGAGAAGACCGCAGAATTAAGTGCTGCGAACTTGTTATCGGAATACGGAACGATCGACCCAAAGAAAGGTCTGAAGATGTGCTCATACTTCTTAAAAGCCGTATCGGGATCGGTAAAGATGACACCCTTGGATTCAACTTCTTCCAACATGTTGTGATACACCATTTCCGATTCATACTGGGTCGCAACCCCAGAAAGAAACTTACGTTCCGCTTCAGGGATGCCTAAACGATTAAAGGTATCTTTAATCGTATCCGGCACATCCGCCCAGTCGTTCATCATGCGTTCGGATGGTTTGATGTAATAGGTATACTCATCAAAGTTAAGTTCCGAGAGATCAGCACCCCAAGTTGGCATGGGTTTCTTTAAAAAGACTTCCAATGATTTCAAACGGAAGTCCAACAACCATTGTGGTTCCCCTTTGATGCGTGATATTTCTTCGACAATTTCGCGATTGATGCCTTTTCGTGTTCTGAAAAGACTCACATCTTCATCATGGAACCCATATTGGTATTCCGATGCTGGAAGTTGATCGTATTGTTTATTGGTCATTTTTGTGCTCCTTTATGCACGTCTCAATGGCTTTGAAACCAATGGTCGCACATTTGATACGGTTGGCTTGTTTACCGACTTGATGAAAAGCAATCGCTTCTTGAAGCATCTCTTCATCATAGGGTAAGAGCTCAACCATCTTATAGTACTCTGTAATGATGGCGTTGGCTTCTTCAAGGGTCTTTCCAATCAGAAGTTCACTCATGATCGAGGTCGATGCGGTTGAGATCGTGCACGCAATGCCATCAAAACAGACATCTTGAATGACATTGTTTTCAATCTTGGCCATGACGGTGATATCATCAATACACGATTCTGATGCCATGTGTGCTTTATGATAGGTTTCATCTTCAACCAAGTGATGATTGCGTGGATATTCATAATGATCCATGATGATTTGTCTAAGAATCAAAGGATCTTTGAGTAGATCTGACATCGTGTCCTCCTAAAAGATTAAATCGATACACTTCTCTAAAGTAATATCTTTCAATGCATCAATGAAGATATCCATCTCTGCCTTGGTGTTATAAAAATTAATGCTTGCACGAACCGTCTCTTGCGTATGAATGATTTCACTCAAGAGCTTTGCACAGTGATTGCCGGCACGAACCATGACACCCAACGAGCTCAGGTAAGCAGCCACATCTTGGGTTGGTATGCCTTCCACATTGAATGCGATGATGCCCGATTGAGCCGCTTCATTGTAGAGTTTAATGTGTTTGAATTGCTTCAACTTCTCTATCGCATATCGCTTCAATTCAAGTTCATGTTTTTCAATGGCTTCGAAGCCAATTGCTTCAATATATTGGATTGCCTCATTCAAACCCAAGACCCCTTCGATCGCAGGTGTACCTGCTTCAAATTTGAAAGGTGGATTCTTCAAGACGACATGCCCATGCTTATCAAAGCGTGCATTGGATCCGCCCCCTAATAGAAAGGGATCCATTTGAACCAATAATTCGAACTTACCATATAAAACGCCAACACCTGTTGGACTCAACATCTTGTGTCCTGCAAAAGCGAGGAAATCCACATCCCAATCCTTAACCAAGGTTTTGGTATGCGGTACAGATTGTGCACCATCCACCACGATGATCGCACCCTTTTGATGGGTCAATTTCGTGATTTCTTGGATGGGGACAACCGAACCCAAGACATTTGAAATATGTGCAAGGGTAACGATTTTGACCTTGTCATGAAGGGCTTCCTTGAAGCCTTCAACAGTCAAGACACCCTGCTCATCCAAGGGAAGATATTCGATCTTCGCGCCTGTTTTTTCCGCAACTCTGAACCAAGGCAAGACATTGGACGCATGTTCAGCCTCACTCATCAATATGACATCGTTGGGCTTCAATACTTTTTCAGCGTAACCATAGGCCACAAGATTCAAAGCAGCACTAGCCCCTGAGGTAAAGACCACTTCATTGGCTTCACATTGAATGAATTCTGAGACGGTTTTACGAACCGCTTCATAGGCATTCGAGACTTCATACGATAAAGCATAATCACCTCTGTGAATGTTCACAGAGCATTCGGTATAATAACGCACAACGGCATCAATCACCGATTGGGGTTTTAAAGTTGTGGCGGCATTGTCAAGATAAACAAGCTGAGGAATAGACTGCTCAGCCTTCATTAGAAATGGAAAATCTTGACGTATTTTGCCTACCTCGAACATACCTCATCAACCTTTCGCTCAATCGAGCTCAATAACGTTTCACGAATCGTTTCGTTCTTAATATTTTCGAGAATCGAAGAGAGATAACCTTTGACGATCAAGCTGATCGCTTCATCACCCGATAAACCTCTGGACTTCAAATAATAGAGTTGTTCCGGGTCAACCTGACCACTGCTCTCCGCATGCGATGCTTTGACATCATTGTTATCGATGAAAAGCTGTGGGAAAACAGATGCACGTTCCGTCGCATTGAAGTTCAAGACACGGGTTGTTTGATGTGTTTCACTGTTGGCCGCATTCTTTTCAATGCGTCCTACGGCATGTAGACTCAAGGTTCCTTTTTCCAAAGTCACCACAAAGTTCTCCATGTTTCCGAAGGTATGTTGCGCTTGGTGATTGAAACGATAGATCAAACGTCGATCGCTCTTGACCAAACTTGCGCTCTTCAAGTAAATTTGTGAACCTTTTTCTTTGAGATACACATCGCTTGTGCGTTCACACTGACCCTCATTGAAATCACCGTAAGCAAGATCCAAGCGACTGTCACGATAGAGATGATAATTCTCCACCAACTTCGAAGCTGGGGAGGTATTGAGATAGAAAAGGTTCAATTGAGCATCTTTCAACAAAGACACATCGATTGAAGCTTCACCTTCTCCCTTCAAATGAACCAAGACATCTGCTTGGGAATTGGGTTTGACAACAAGCTCAAAAGCATTGGACTTATCCAGTTCAAACGTGATTTCTTGAAACCCATCTTGGATTTCAAACTTATTCAGCGACATCACTCAGCTCCTTGACAGCACAGATACCGATGCTGCCAATCGCATTGCGGACAACGCGCTCTTTTTCTTCTTCAATAATTTCAATGCCGAGTTCCTTCAACCAATCATAACCTTGCTCATCAACCTTTGTGA
>JBLJAX010000214.1:0-2211 GCA_047637795.1 Erysipelotrichaceae bacterium
CTTGACCATTTTGGAATGTGATCTTATCTAAAAGAGGATGGAGTTCTGTCGAGAACCCTTCCTTTCCGTAACGATCAATGAGTTCAGTGATGTTGGGGATAAGGCGGATAAGCAAGACCATGGGTAAGAGTTGGGCAAAGAGTTGAATCAAGGCATTGAACCACTCGGGTTGAAAGACTTGAAACGTCGGATTCAACACCAAAGCGCTGAGAACACCCATCAAGGCTAAACCAAGATAAGCAAGTAACCAAAGAAAAATCTGAAACAAACGAATCAAACGTTCTTCACCATGAATCGGCCAATGCAGTGAAATCAACAACAATACGATGAATAAAACCAAGGATATCGTGATCAAAGTCGCATGCATCTGAGCTTGAAATTCCAAAGTGAAACCAGTAATTGGTGAAATAAACAGATAATTCAAACTTCCATAAACGGACAATGCGATGAAAGCCCCCATCAAGATTGCGATCCAATAACTTAAACGATGCTCATTGTATTTGGTTTTAAACAATCTCAAACTTAAAATAGGCAAGGCACTCACACCGATAAAAATCAGCCAAGCAAAAAGGTTCCCCAAACGTGAGGAAAGTGATAAGTTCGCAAGTTGATTCAAACCAAAACTCAAGGGGTTTCTAATCAACCACACGCTTTCTAGCTGAATATCACGATGAACGATCTCGCTTGTGATGAACCACGCGAATAAGAAGATGAGGATAAAGCCCCACTTTGAAACGATGTGCTTTTTCATCCGACCTCCGATTATTGTTTTACAATAATTTTAAGTACAGTATAGCACGATATTATTGTTAAACAATAATTATTTTATTAAACCGAGAAAAAGTGAACCGTTGATTTGTTGGGTATATTGAACCGTTACCACGACTTCCGGATCACTGTTAAAAAGCAAACGTTTTACCTTTGAAACATGTTTGCGTTTGATGGCACACAATAGGATCGTTCGTTCATCCCCCTGCATACCCTCCGCATTCATCATGGTTAATGAAAAACCATGCGTACGTAAAATTTCTGATGTGTGTCGTGCTCGTTCTTTATTCATAAAGATGCTTGTGATGGTGCTGTAACCAAAGCCCATCTTCTCTTCGATCAATGACCCCAAAACATGTCCGCTCGCAAACGCCACAATTAAAACAATGATTTTGATTGGGTCCTCGGCAAAGCCTTGTAAAACAGTCGCTGTGATCATCAACCAAAAAGCATATTCAAACAAAGCAATGATTGCCCCAGGACCGCGTTGCCCCTTATGAATCAATTGTGAGCGTAATGAAGATAATGCGACCTCAATGAGTTTCCCGAAGAAGATGAAGAGATAGATGGTGGGTGAAGTCCCCGATAATAGATGTGTGATATTGGCCATAAACAGCCCCCTTTCCAATCCGTGATATAAAAAGAAAGGCTTTCGTAGAACACCGAGGTGTAGTGCAAAAGCCTTTCTTATAGACGGTTCTTTTATGTATATATTATACCACATTTGTCGTCTTAGATGTAGAGCCAAATCGCAAGCAGAGACATCCCGATTGGAATGTAATGGAACCATTTTTGCTGGGTCTTGAGCAAATAAACCGCAGTCACGCTCAAGGTCACAAAGACAATCGCATACGCTAAGATTGGTGTCTCATATAAACTTACCGTTAGACCAATTAGAAACGTCCCCAGCCCAGCTGACATGATACTCGCCTTCAACCATTCCGCTGTCTTTGTTCGATAGTTCAAGAAGGCAAGCAGGATGAGTATGATGCCATAGCCAATCCGTAGAAACATCACAAAACCAAAATGTCCTTCAGGATTCAAGATCAATTGAAATATCCTAAATAAACCAAAATAAACAATGAATGATAAACCCAACAAGACGATACTGCCAAGAATGACATAAATTCCTTGTTTGATTTCACTTAACATAAATACTCCTTTTTGCCACTTAAGTTAAGTATTTACTACTTTTCTTCAGTATACATCCTCACAATCACTTTTCGGTAAAATTCTCCAGATAAAGTTCATCAATCCACTTACATGTTTTCAAGAATTCAATCAAGTATATTCGAAAGAGCGCAATGCCTTTTCTGTGTGAGTATTTAGGAAGGTGATGCATCAGTAAATAACATACGTGTTTTGGTGGCGATGGTTCTATTTCATAATAAATAATGTTTTCATAGTGCTGAAAAGACTCAATGACGGACAAAGGTGCAATTG
>JBLJAX010000215.1:0-2665 GCA_047637795.1 Erysipelotrichaceae bacterium
AACAATGCGGACCTGCGCTTCAAGCCTTTGATCACAAAGGATGGGGAAGAGTTGCAATTGTCCCATGGTCGATATGGTCTCTATTTAGAGAATACCGATCGTGATCTTCGTAAACAAGCCTTCAAAAACATGTATGCAAGTTACCATGATCTTAAGAACACTTTTGCCGCAACCTTAAGCAATACCGTTAAAACCCATAATCTCAATGCGGAGATCCGTGGTTTCAAGAGTGCGCGTGAAGCAGCCTTGTTTGCGAATCACATTCCTGAGAATGTCTACGATGCCTTGGTGGATGCGATTCATACCAAGATCGATCTCTTGCATCAATATGTCGATCTACGTAAGGCTATCCTGAAGTTGGATGACATCCGTATGTATGACGTCTATCTTCCGATGGTGGAAGATGTGACTTTGGAATTCACCTATGAAGAAGCTCAAGAAATCATTCTAGACGCACTTCAGGTCTTGGGTGATGATTATGTGTCCGTCCTTAAAAAAGCCTTCCAGGAGCGTTGGATCGACGTCATGGAGAACGAAGGCAAACGTTCCGGAGCGTATTCCAGTGGTTGTTATACAACGAACCCCTATATCTTGTTGAATTGGCAAGATAACTTGGATAATCTTTATACTTTGGCTCATGAATTGGGTCACAGTCTTCATTCCTATTACACTCGTAAACATCAAGCATTCATCTACGGTGATTATTCCATCTTCGTTGCGGAGGTCGCTTCCACAACCAATGAGAACCTGCTAACTGCATATCTCTTGAAGAAATACAGTGATCCTAAGATTCAAGCCTACATCATCAATCATTACTTGGATGGCGTCAAAGGCACTGTTTATCGTCAAACCCAGTTCGCAGAGTTCGAGCATCTCATTCATCAATCCGCACAAAGCGGCATCGCCTTGACCCAAGAATATTTGAGTAAGGAATACGATCGCATCAACCGTTTCTATTATGGCGAAACGATGACCTACGATTCTGAAATCCAATACGAATGGGCTCGTATCCCGCACTTCTATTACAATTATTATGTCTATCAATACGCAACGGGCTTCAGTGCCGCCAGTGCTTTGAGTCATAAGATCTTGACGGAAGGACAATCCGCTGTTGAGAATTATCTAAAATTCCTACAGGCTGGATCCAGTGTCAAACCGATCGATGCCCTTCGCATCGCAGGTGTTGATATGACGAGCAATCAAGCCACCTTAGATGCCTTGAGCGTCTTCGAAGAACGTTTGGCACAGCTTAAATCGCTAATCTAATCATAAATAGATAAACCCCTAGAAACAGACAATAATTGAGCCTGTGTTAGGGGTTTTCTTTATCATAAGACTACATTTATTTTGTTTGTGCTTAGCATCTAGGGTGCAGTTTGTTTCTAAGAGGAAAACAAATCATCCAAGCGCGACATCAAGAATCATCATGACTGCAAATCCCAACATCGCACCAATGGTTGCGATATCGGTCTTTGAACCACCTTCTTCTCTTTGCGCCTCAGGAATAAGTTCTTCAACGACAACATAAATCATTGCTCCAGCCGCAAAAGAAAGCGCATAAGGAAGCATCGGTTGAACACGAATAACGGCATAGGCACCTAAAACACCTGCAATGGGTTCTACAATGCCAGAAGCCTGTCCATAAAGGAACGCCTTGAAACGAGAAAAACCCTCGCGACGTAACGGAATCGATACGGCAGCTCCTTCAGGAAAGTTCTGAAGTCCAATCCCAATGGCTAAAGCAATGGCTCCAGCAAGTGTTGACGAACTTCCAGTGCCAGCTGCTACTGCACCAAATGCCACACCTACGGCTAATCCTTCAGGGATATTGTGAAGTGTAATCGCCATTACCAAAAGGACACTCCTTTGCCATGTCGTTTTGATCCCTTCTGCTTCAGATGTCTCAAGACCAAGGTGAAGATGTGGCAAAACTTTATCAACCAGATAAAGAAAGCCCCCACCCAATAAGAAACCAACCGCAGCCGTAACATAAGCGACTTGTCCCAATTCTTCCGCTAATTCAATGCCAGGAGCAAGCAAAGACCAAAAGCTAGCGGCAATCATAACCCCTGCTGCAAATCCGAGCATTCCATTGAGAACTTGTTTATTGATGCTTTTAAAGAAAAAAACTAAAGCTGCACCGAGAGCCGTAACACCCCATGTAAACAATGTTGCGATCAATGCTTGTTGTATTGGACTAAATTGACTGACCCATTCAATCATGTCATTACCTGATCAATCTTTAAAGAAATTGATACTCACCTTTCCACTTGAATGATAGATACCTTTGAATACTTTGATTATACAATAGTTTCCAAGATACAAAGATGCGATTAAATTCATAGAAAATCAATCATTAGAGGATACTGATCAACATCAACACCAGCAAAACAATAAAAACAATGCAATGACTGAAGCTCTTCGAAAACGTGGATGCTTATCACGCATGATCAATAAGGCAGAAGGTTGGATTGAAGACGGGAAGTTGTATCTTATCCTAGAACGTGAAAACTAACAAGCTTCGGCTTGTTTTCTTTTTAGAAAAAAGAAACCATCACTTGATGATTTCTCCATATAAGTCATAAGCATCCACAGAAGTCACTTTCACTTGATGGAAAGTCCCCTTCTTCAAAAGCATATCCGCTGTGAAAATGACCTCACCATC
>JBLJAX010000216.1:0-4427 GCA_047637795.1 Erysipelotrichaceae bacterium
GCACCAATGCCATTTCAGCTGTTTTTGCGTCGATCTTTGAGGTGGACAAGATGGTTTCAATGCTTGTAAACGCTAAACTAAAATCATCTGTTACTGTACCCGCTTCACGCCTCTTGCAAAAGTATCATTCGGTGGCGTCAAAAAATCACGTACGTAACCAAACTTTTCCTCGATTTGCTTGCGTGTCCGCATCTCTGTGACAGCACCCATGGCATCACCAATTGCTGCACCCAATAAACAGCCTAAGTATTTGTTGTTCATAAATTTTCCTCTTTCAAACATTGTATCAAAAAAACCCGGTTGCCCGGGTTTAAAGCTTACTTATTCTTTAATGCAGCGTGTGCAGCAGCCAAACGAGCGATTGGAACTCTGAATGGTGAGCAAGAAACATAACTCAAACCAGCACGATGGAAGAATTCGATCGAACTAGGATCGCCACCATGTTCACCACAAACACCTAATTTGATGTCTGGACGAGCTTGCTTACCAAGCTTGGAGGCCATTTCAACGAGTTTACCAACACCATGTTGATCCAAACGTGCGAATGGGTCTTGTTCATAGATCTTCTTACCGTAGTAAGCATCCAAGAACGAACCTGCATCATCACGACTGAAACCAAAGGTCATTTGTGTTAAATCATTGGTTCCGAATGAGAAGAATTCAGCTTCTGTAGCGATTTCATCCGCCAACAAAGCAGCACGAGGAATCTCAATCATCGTACCCACCAAGTACTCAAGTTTGACACCTGCATCCGCAATCAAACGATCCGCTGTCTTCACAACGATATCTTTTACATACTTCAATTCCTTGATTTCGCCAACCAAAGGAATCATGATTTCAGGTTTCAAATTCCACTCAGGATGACGTTTGCTTACATTGATTGCCGCTTCAATAACCGCTTGTGTTTGCATTTCAGCGATTTCTGGATAGGAAACAGCTAAACGACATCCACGATGACCCATCATTGGGTTGAATTCATGTAGATTCGCTATGATTTGATGTAGATCAGAAACTTCAATGTTCATTTCCTTAGCTAAATTGACGATGTCTTCTTCAGCTGTAGGCAAGAATTCATGCAAAGGTGGATCCAAATAACGAATCGTTACAGGGAAGCCCTGCATAGCTTCATAGATGCCTTCAAAGTCAGAACGTTGCATTGGCAATAATTTCGCCAAAGCCGTACGACGTTGTTCCTCAGTGCGAGCCACAATCATCTCACGCATCGCTTTGATACGTTCGCCTTCAAAGAACATATGTTCAGTACGTGTCAAACCAATACCTTCAGCGCCGAAATCAATCGCTTGTTTCGCATCCTTAGGTGTATCCGCATTGGCACGAACTTTTAGTGTTCTAAATTCATCTGCCCAGCTCATCAATTGTTCAAAATCTCCGGTGATGCTTGCAGGAACCGTCTTGATAGCTTCACCGTAGATGATACCCGTAGAGCCATCCAAGGAAAGGTAATCCCCTTCATTGAAGGTACGACCACCTAGGGTAAAGGATTTATCGGATGTGAATTTAATATCGCCACAACCCGATACACAACAGGTACCCATGCCACGTGCAACGACAGCCGCATGGGAGGTCATACCGCCACGAGCCGTCAAGATGCCCTGTGATACATGCATCCCTTCAATATCTTCAGGAGAGGTCTCTAAACGAACCAAGATGACCTTTTCACCACGATTCTTCCATTCAACCGCAGCAGCGGCCGTAAAGACAGCCTTACCACTTGCTGCACCCGGCGAAGCAGGCAATGCACGTCCTACAACTGGAGCAGCCTTCAATGCAGCCACATCAAATTGAGGATGTAACAAAGCATCCAATTGCTTAGGATCGACTTGAAGAACAGCTTGTTCCTTCGTGATCATTCCTTCCGCAACCAAATCAACCGCAATCTTCAACGCAGCTGCAGCTGTACGTTTACCATTACGTGTTTGCAACATGTAAAGTTTACCTTTTTCAATCGTAAACTCCATATCTTGCATATCACGATAATGTTCTTCCAACTTATCGCAGATTTCAATGAATTCATTATAAGCATGCGGCATGATCGCTTGTAGACGATCAATGGTTTCAGGCGTACGGATACCCGCAACGACATCTTCCCCCTGCGCATTCATCAAGAATTCACCCATCAACTTCTTAGCACCGGTGGAAGGATCACGTGTGAACGCAACACCTGTACCGGAATCATCACCTGTATTACCGAAGACCATGGTCTGTACGTTGACAGCCGTACCCCAGTCTCCTGGAATTTCATTCATACGACGGTAATAAACAGCACGAGGATTGTTCCAAGAACGGAAAACAGCCTTAACAGACTCAATCAATTGATCTGTAGGATCTTGAGGGAACTCCGACCCTTTGACTTTTTTATAGAAAGCTTTATAGCGTTCGATCATTTCTTGAAGATCTTCCGCTGTAAACTCCGTATCCAACTTGATGCCCTTCTCTTCTTTCATTTCATCGATGATTTCTTCGAATTTCTTCTTCGAGATTTCCATGACGACATCCGAGAACATTTGAATGAAACGACGGTATGAATCATAAGCAAAACGAGGATTGTTCGTCAAAGCCGCAAAGCCTTCAACCACTTCATCATTCAAACCTAGATTCAAGATCGTATCCATCATCCCAGGCATCGATGCACGTGAACCAGAACGAACCGAAACCAATAAAGGATTGTTTTTATCACCGAATTTTTTACCGGTCAATGCTTCAAGCTTCTCAAGATTTGAGAAGATTTCAGCGATAATCTCTGAGTGGATCTGCTCCCCATCATCATAATAACGGGTACAAGCTTCTGTGGTAACGGTGAAACCTTGTGGAACAGGCATGCCCAAATTGGTCATTTCTGCCAAATTTGCACCTTTGCCGCCCAGCAAGTTTTTCATCTTACCAGAACCTTCAGAGAATAGATATACGTATTTTGTACTCATTTTCCCTCCTGTGGCCTAAGCCATATGTAAGCGTTTCAATTATACTAAATGTTTCAAAGATTTGCCACCGATTTAGCTCAGTTTAGCAAGTTCTAACAAGACCAGATCGTACTGTCTTTGATATTCCATCAACTTATTCTGTTCATCCTCAATCTTATGCTTAGGCGCAGAAGCCATGAAACGTTCATTCGCCAACATGTTTCGTGAACGATTCAGTTCATTTTCCAACTTCTCCTTCTCTTTACTCAAGCGCAACAACTCGGCTTCTTTATCCACCAGCTGTCCTCTTTCCAAAGCTAAAGTTCCACCTAAAATCGAGCGTGTGATCAGATCATCATTAAGCTCATCCACAATCGTCGTCTTGACCATCTTCAACAACATCTCTTGATAAACATGATCCAAGGCATACGATAACTTGATCGTGAGCGGAATCGAAGGTTTGACATTGTATTTAGAGCGAATGTTGCGTATTTCGGAAATAATCGAAATAACTTTTGCCACATCCAGATGCGCCTTATCATCATGATTACCGAATGGCTTTGGCCATGCGCTGATACACAAAGCCTCATCACTCAAACTCGCATAAATCGCTTCACTCACAAAGGGCATCGTTGGATGACACAACTTCAGAATTCCTTTTAATACTGCGACTAAGGTTTGACGCGTACCTTCCACAACTTCCATATTTTCGCTGTTCAGATTTGACTTACTTAATTCAATGAACCATGAGCAATAATCATCCCAAACAAATTCATATAAGAAACTTCCTGCTAATGCGAAATCAAACTTCTCCATTGCTTGTGTGATCTTGTTTTGATTGTCATCAAAGCGCTGTAAGATCCATTGATCAACAGATGAAAGTTTCAAATCACCCAGTTCTTTTTCTTCAAAGTCATCCGGTAGATTCATCAAGACAAAACGTGACGCATTCCAGAGCTTATTGATGAAATTCCATGAAGCTTCAATCTTCTCATTTGAATAACGCAAATCCTGACCTGGTGCAGAATTCGTAGTTAGGAAGAAACGTAAGGCATCTGCCCCATATTGATCGATCACTTCCATCGGATCGACCCCATTCCCTAACGATTTACTCATCTTACGACCGTCTTGGTCACGAATCAAACCATGGATCAAAGCTTTCTTAAAAGGAACAGACTTGGTAAAATAACGGGCTTGGAATGCCATGCGTGCGGCCCAGAAGAAGATGATGTCATAGCCTGTAACCAATGCATCGGTTGGATAATAACGTTCAAAGTCTGCCGTCTGCTCTGGCCAACCCAAAGTGCTGAATGGCCATAGAGCACTTGAGAACCAGGTATCCAAGACATCTTCCTCTTGAACATAGTTTTCTAAATCAAGTGGTGCTTCCTCGGATACATAGGCTTCACCTGTTTCTTTGTGATACCAAACCGGAATGCGATGACCCCACCACAATTGACGTGAGATACACCAATCTTCAATGTTTTCCATCCAATGATTGAAGGT
>JBLJAX010000217.1:0-4385 GCA_047637795.1 Erysipelotrichaceae bacterium
AGTGCTGCACTCATCATCTTCTTCATTACTTTACCTCCTCACATATTAATGTGACATACATCACATTTTTATAACTCATAGTGAATTGCAAACCTAAATAAAAGACAAGTCGCAACTTGTCTTAAATGTATTTCTTACACCAGTTCTCGATTTCCTCAAGACCGGATTTATTCAGGGATGAGAAGAGGATCACATCCTGATTATACGTTTCACTTAATTCTTTTTTGATGGCTAATCGCTTCGAGTGATTCAACTTATCCGACTTGGTTGCGACGATCAAGAGTGGTAATTTTTTAGACTCCACAAATTCACGCATATCCTCATCATCTTCTGTCAAACCATGTCGGCAATCAATGACCAACATGACCCCATTGACCTTACGCAGTTCAAAGTAATCATCCATCATCTTCCCATACTGAATCATTTCAGAACGTGAACGTTGGGCATAACCATAACCAGGCACATCCACCAACATCAAACGTTCTTGAATCTGATAGAAATTGATGTATCGGGTCTTCCCCGGACGTTTACCAACGTAAGCTAAGGCTTTCTGATGGGTCAGGGCATTGATCAAAGAGCTCTTCCCCACGTTGCTTCGTCCAGCCATTACAAATTCTGGGAAGCTTGTCTCGGGAAATTGTTTCTTTTCAACGGCTGTCGTCAGAAATTCGGCTGTGACAAAGAGATTCATTCGTGCACCAAAGCTTCCTTAAGAACTTGTTCCATGGACTCAACAGGCACAAAGGTAATCGCATCTTTAACAATCTTTGGAAGATCATCCATATCCTTCATATTCAGCTTAGGAATCAAAATCTTGGTGATGCCCACACGATGTGCAGCCAAGGATTTCTCCTTCAAGCCACCAATCGGCAAGACATTCCCACGCAAGGTCACTTCACCCGTCATCGCCAAGTCTGAATAGACTTCACGATGCGTCAATGCGGAAACCAAAGCGGTTGTCAAAGTGATCCCAGCACTTGGTCCATCCTTAGGCACGGCACCTTCTGGTACGTGGATATGGATGTCATTGCCTTCGAAGAACTTCGGATCGATGTTGTATTTCTTCGCATTGGATTTGACATAACCCAAAGCGATTTCAGTGGATTCTTTCATGACACTGCCCAATTGACCGGTAACGATCAATCGTCCCTTGCCTTCGAAGGTTGTGACTTCAACAGGAAGCACATCGCCTCCAAAGGAGGTATAGGCCAAACCGGTTACGACACCGACTTGATTGTCTTTTTCTTTCTTACCATATTCAAAGATTTCTTTGCCCATCCATTCCATCATCAACTTATCGGTGACGGTAATGGACTTCTTGCCATCCTTAAGAATCGCTAATACGGATTTACGACAGAGGTTCGCAATATGACGTTCCAACTGACGAACACCCGCTTCACGCGTATAGTTACGAATGATGTGCAAGATGACCTTATCGGCAATATTGAATTGTTTAGGCTTCAAACCATTCAATGCGGCTTGTTTCGGAATCAAGTGCGCCGTTGCGATGTTCACCTTTTCATCTTCAGTGTAAGAAGACAAATTGATGATTTCCAAACGGTCACGCAAAGCTGCTGGAATATCTTCCAAGTAGTTGGCCGTTGCGATGAACATGACTTTGCTCAAGTCATACGCTTCTTCCAAATAGTGATCGGAAAACATGCTGTTTTGCTCAGGATCCAAAACCTCCAACATTGCAGAACTTGGATCGCCCTTGTAATCACTCGCCATCTTATCGATTTCATCAATCAAGAAGACAGGATTGACCACAGCCGCTTTTTTCATCGATTGAATGATACGACCTGGTAAAGAACCCAAGTAGGTACGACGGTGACCACGGATTTCCGCTTCATCCCGTACACCACCCAAGGATGCTTTAACAAAGTTACGATTCAAGGCATTGGCAATGGACTTCGCCAAGGAGGTCTTACCGACCCCCGGAGGGCCTACTAAACAGAGAATCGGTGCATTCAGACTCTTGGTCATGGTTTTAACAGCCAAGTACTCCATGATGCGATCTTTGACTTTCTCAAGTCCAAAGTGATCCTTGTCCAATACAGCACGAACGGCAACCAAATCTTCATTGTCTTGGGACTCTTGCCACCAAGGCACATTGAGCAACCAGTCCAAATAGGTTCGAATGACACCACTCTCACCGGATGAACTTGGAAGCATTTCATAGCGTTGGATTTCCTCCAAAGCTTTTTTCTTGATGTTTTCTGGATAAGGATTGTCTTCCACCAAACGACGTAGACTTTCCATATCATCGGTTGAATTTGGCACATCGCCCAATTCTTCCTTAATCGCACGTAGTTTCTCGCGCAAGTAATACTCACGTTGATTTTCTTCAATGCGTTCACGAACTTTTTCATTGATGCCTTGTTCGATGTTGGTCAATTCTTTCTCTTTTTTAAGATTGGAAATGATCATCAATAAACGTTGGTTGAGCACCAATTCTTCAAGCAATGCTTGGCGTTCATCCAAATTCATTGGGAAGTATTGCGCCACTTGATCCGCTAAGGTGACAGCACTGACACCCTTGGTCAATTGACTGAAGACTTCAGGTGGGAACGATTGACCGATGTTGGTGATTTGTTCCAAGCCTTTGGCGATTTGACGAACCAAAGCCATTTCTTCCAAGCTGTCCCCGACGATGTCTTCTTCAGGTTTGATGGTAGCGAACAACATCCGTTCATCATCACTGAGACGAATCACGCTTGCACGTTGCACACCACTGAAGGTCACACGGAGGAAGCCTTCTTTCTTCTTCATGGATTTGATCTTACACAAAGTCCCCATGGCAAAGAGATCATTCATTTTAGGATCGTCAACCAAGACATCCTTTTGACTTACGATAAACACTTGACCATCGAAGTAAGCCATGGCTTCTTCAACAGCACTGATACTTTTATCCCGTCCGACTTCGATCATGACATCTTGACCTGGGAAGATCAGTACGCCACGCGTTGCGATGACAGGCACATTTAATTCTAGTTTCTCCATCTTAACCTCCTTATGAAGGAATAAGACGCTGAGCGTCTTATCTATTGATTGGATTCGCGGATAAGGTCATAAGCCTTGCGTAAGCGTAGATCGTAAGCGATCGTTGCTTCCGAAGCCAATTCTTTGACCTTAGGTAAATCCATTTGATATGTTTCGGCAATTTGTACGTATTCTTTTTCAATTTCATCCGCCAAGACTTTGATTTCTTCAGCTTGTGCGACTGCATCCAAGACCAAACGTACTTTGACCTTGCTTTCTGCATCAATGCGCATTTGTGTACGAAGATCATCGGTGCTTTGACCTGTGATTTCAGTGTATTGTTTCAATGAGAAGCCTTGTTGGGACAAACGATTTGCGAAGTCTTCCAACATGGTTTGTGTTTCATCATCGATCAAAACTTGTGGCACATCGATTTCGCTGCCTTCAACGACTTTCGTCAACAATGCGTTGTCGAAATCTTGGTTTGCTTTGGTTTGTTTGTTTTCCAACAATTCTTCTTCGAAATGCGCCTTCAAACCTTCAAGCGTATCCACATCGTGGTGATTCACTTCTTTTGCGAATTCATCACTCAAAGCTGGCAATTGCTTCGCTTTGATTTCATTCACTTTTACCTTAAAGACAACGTCTTGTCCAGCCAAATGCTCTGCACCATAGTTTTCTGGGAAGGTAAGATTGATATCCTTTTCTTCACCACTTTGCATGCCAATGATGGCTTCTTCGAAACCAGGAATGAAAGATCCAGAACCGATTTCAAGCGCGAAGTTCTCACCCTTGCCACCTTCAAATGCAACACCATCTTTGAAACCTTCAAAATCAATGACAGCGGTGTCCTTGAGTTCAACCAAGCCGGATTCTTTCAAAACCAACTCAGCGAATTGCGCACGCAATTCTTCCAATTTCGCTTCGACTTCTTCAGCTGTGACTGTTGGAATATCTTTGGTGATGCCAAGGTTCTTGTATTCACCCAATTTGACTTCGCCCAAGACTTCAAATGTAAATTTCATATTTACGGATTCTTTACTTACCGCATCAATGCCCAATTCAGGACGTGAGATCGGTGTTAATTTTTGTTCATCCAAACCCGCTTCCAAAGCACTTTGTGCAATGGATTCAACCGCTTCAATCAAGATGTTTTGTTCTGTGATTTGTTTGCGGACCATATCTTCAGGAGCCTTGCCCTTGCGAAAACCAGGAACCTGTACATTCTTCGCTAATTTATTGAGCGCTTTCTTCTGAGCAGTTTCCCATTTCTCACCATCGATTTCGACGTGTAATTCACCTTTGGTTTTTTCAATCATTGTCCATGTAGTTTTCATAAGGACCTCCTTGTTGCTTGTATATTATAACACAGTTATTAGCACTGTCAACTAATGAGTGCTAAG
>JBLJAX010000218.1:0-12585 GCA_047637795.1 Erysipelotrichaceae bacterium
GAAAGTGTGTGGCAGAATCTTGACACCTGAGTTTATGTATATTGGGATTTTCGTCAGTATCGTCTTACTCTTCATTCTTAATTTCTTGCGATTCAAAAATTTATCCAAACGCGTATAAAGGCCAAATTACTTGGCCTTTTTCTTTAAAACATGGGATAGTCTGCCTTCGGTATTATTCAGAATACGTTTGTAATTTGGTAGATGAAGATACAGACTCAGAAGACACATGAGGATGCTGATCAATAAGGGGATTAAACCTAAGTTTAAGAATTGTGTTAGAAGAATCCAATAAAGGGCCAATCCGATTATACCTAAGGCAACGCGATCTGTTATATAGGTTCCACCAATAATCACGGCCATCGCAATCAATCCATAGAAGAAATTGAGACCATAGAGGACACCAATCAAAGAGGCTGTTCCTTTACCGCCTTTGAAATTCATGTGGAAAGGAAATACGTGACCTAAAATGACACTAAACCCATTGATGTAGAGTAACGTTGGGTTGGTATCCAAGCTTATGGAATACAGTGATTTAATCAACACGATGGATAATACAGCTTTTAGGATATCGATCAGAGCGACGATCCAGCCATATTTCATCCCAAAGGATTCCACCATATTCGAAGCACCCGCATTGCCATACCCATACGATCGGATGTCAGTCTTTTTGAGATGTTTCGTGATGAGATAAGCAGCTTGAACGTTACCAAATAAATAGCCGATCAGACTCACAATAAAGATGTCTTGCATAAGTTAATGTTAGCATAAGATCATTTCTAGTTGAATCAGAAACGGTGATGATTTAGGTCATATCATGTGCATGATTAAAATGATTGACAAGTTTTTAAAATAGGCATAAACTGTAATAGTTTTGATACAAAACTATTAGGAATCAAAATTAAAAAGGAGCTCAATGGAACATCAAGAAGAACTTGTCACACAACTGATCCAAGCCTTTCAACATATCAAACGAGGCCATACCAACATGCCGAAAATGCCCATTCGCAAGAGTGAGATGTTTACCTTGATGCAAATCAAGAAAGCCTGTGAAATCAATCCCGAAGGTATCATTTTTCGTGACTTGGCAAACGTCTTGAATCTAGCGCCACCAACCATTACCCCCTTGATTAATAATCTTGTCAAACAAGCGTATGTGGAACGCGTGCGGAGTGAAGCCGATCGTCGTGTCGTGTACATTCGTTTGACGGGCAAAGGAATGACCTTCCTGGATAAATCCGAGCGACATTTCAATGCCGGTGTGCTTGCCTTGGTTAATCATCTTGGCATCGAGGATACAAAAGAATTGATTCGCATTGTAGGCAAAGCTTCAGCCTTTATGAATGAAGTGTGGATGAAAGAGAAGGATAACGCCTGTGATTAAATTACTATTCAAATATTTAAAACGTTTCTGGGTGAGTATTCTGATTGTGTTGGGACTCTTATATTTCCAAACACGCGCAGATCTCAAATTGCCAGAATTGATGTCGCAAATCGTCAATGTTGGCATCACGCGCAGTGGTGTTGAAGATGCGGCCATCGAAGTGATTCGTGAGGATCAGTTCGATAAGCTTTTACTGTTCATCAATGAGGATGAGCAGAGCATTTTGAGAAATAACTATTTTCTGGTCACAGAAGAGAATGCATCTTATCCAGAAGTCCTTCAAGGATTCGTGGAAGATGGACTCTATCTTCTAAATAAAGATGCGGATCGCGATCAAGTCGCAGCTATCATCGCAAAACCTTTACTCGTTACCTATGCGATCGATGAAGGACAGATCGATACTTCGATGTTTCAGTTACCACCGAATGTGACGATCTATCAAGCCTTGGCAAACATGGATGAAACGATGCGTCAAACGTTCTTATCGAACATTGACCAACGCTTCGCATCCATGAGTGATGACATGCTTGGTCAAAGCGCAAGTGTAGCGGTACTCGCTGAATATAAAGCCATTGGTTTGGATACTGAAAAGATGCAGATCGACGCGATTGTTAGAATTGGGATCGATATGTTGTTGTTTGCACTCATGAGTGCTGCGATCACCATTCTTGTGGGCTTATTATCTGCACGTATGGCTGCGAAAGTAACCCGTAACATTCGTCGTGATGTTTTTGGAAAGGTCGAAAGTTTCTCCAATGTGGAGTTCGATCAATTCTCCACCGCATCGCTCATCACACGTACCGGGAATGACATCACCCAACTTCAAATGTTGATTGTGATGATGTTTAGAACCCTCTTTTACTCACCAATCTTAGCGTATGGGGCTGTCATGAATGTCATGAACTCCAATGCGGATATGACATGGATCATTGGTTTGGCCTTGGTGGTCATCCTAGGCTTGATTCTAGGCATGTTTGTTGTCGTCTTGCCAAAGTTCACCCAAATCCAGAAGATGATTGATAAAGTCAATCTGGTGGCACGTGAAAGTCTAACCGGTTTAATGGTTGTTCGTGCCTTCAAAACAGAACGTCATGAAGAAAAACGTTTTGATGAAGCCAATAAAGATCTTTCGAAGATCAATTTATTCGTCACCCGTGCCATGGCCATCTTGATGCCCATCATGAATTTCATATTCAGTGGTGTGACTTTGATGATCGTTTGGTTTGGTGCGAAACAAATTGATTTAGGTGCCTTGCAAGTTGGTGATATGATGGCCTTCATGCAATACTCCATGCAAATCATTATGTCTTTCATGATGATCGTAATGACCTTCATCATGATTCCGCGTGCTTCTGTCTCTTCAAAGCGCATCAATGAAGTCTTGGATATGCCACTTACCATCGTAGATCCTCAAGAAGCTCAGAGTTTTGACCCCGATCAAACAGGTGTCATTGAATTCAAAGATGTATGTTTCAGTTATCCCAATGCGGATGATTGTGTTCTAAAGAACATCAACTTTACGGCTAAAAAAGGTGAGATCACGGCCATCATCGGTTCGACCGGTTCTGGTAAATCAACCTTAATCAATTTGATTCCACGTTTCTATGATGTGACGCAAGGTTCATTGATGGTCAATGGGGTTGATGTACGTAAAGTTAAACAAGTCGATCTCCGAGATCGGATTGGTTATGTCCCTCAGAAAGCAGTTCTTTTCACAGGAACCATTGAATCCAACCTGCGTTATGCCAAAGAAGATGCGAGTCAAGCAGATTTGGATAAAGCCATTGATATCGCTCAAGCTCGAAGTATTGTGGAAGAGAAGCCAGATCATTACCAAGAAGCCATCAGTCAAGGTGGCTCCAATGTATCGGGTGGTCAGAAACAACGTCTTTCCATCGCAAGAGCTTTGATCAAAAATCCAGATATCTATATCTATGATGATTCATTCTCAGCACTCGATTACAAGACGGATGCCTTATTGCGTCAAGCACTTCAACGTGAGTATGCCGATAAGACACTTATCATCGTGGCGCAACGTATTTCCACCATTCTCCATGCGGACCAAATCTTGGTCTTGAATGATGGCGAGATCGTGGGTCGTGGCACACACGAAGAACTCATGCAGAACTGTGATGTCTACCAAGAAATCGCATTCTCACAAATGTCCAAGGAGGAACTTGCGCATGTCTGAAAATAAACAAGCCAAACCACGTGGCGTCGGTCCTGGACATGGCGGACCCATGGCAGGAATGATGCGGGGTGGAGAAAAGGCCAAAGACTTCAAAGGGTCGATGAGTAAACTCCTCAAGCGTCTCTCTAAGTATAATCTTGCATTTATCGCTGTCTTTTTTCTAGCAATCATAAGTACGACCTTTACCATCTTTGGACCAAAGGTTCTCGGTCAAGCCACAACCAAGCTGTTTGAAGGGGTCATGCAGAAACTCCAACAAGTACCGAATGCAAGCATTGATTTCGATTACATTGGAAATATTATCTTCTGGTTGTTGTTGATGTACATTGCTGCTGCGTTCTTCTCCTTTGTCATGGGTTTCATTATGTCCAAAGTGGCGACCCAGATTGGTTATGAACTTAGAAAAGACATTTCAACCAAAATCAATCGTTTACCGCTTCGTTTCTTTGATAAAACACCGCATGGTGAAGTCCTGAGTCGCATCACCAATGATGTCGACACCATCACCAGTACGCTCCAACAGAGTCTAACCCAAATGATCACCTCAGTAACTTCTGTCATTGGTGTCGCAATCATGATGTTCACCATCAGTTGGCAAATGACCTTGGTTACGCTTATCATCCTGCCGTTGTCCTTTGTGTTGATCATGGTCATCGTCAAGTTCTCACAAAAACAATTCCAACTTCAAGCAGCTGCTTTAGGTAAAGTCAGTAGCCATGTGGAAGAAATGTATGGGGGACATGTGATCATGAAGGCCTTCAATGGGGAGAAACAATCCCTAGAAGCCTTTGATGAATACAATAAAGAACTCTATCAATCCGCTTGGAAAAGTCAATTCTTCTCCAGCATCATGATGCCTTTGATGATGTTTGTCGGCAACTTGGGTTATGTGGCAGTGAGCATCCAAGGGGGCATCCTTGCCATCAATGGCGTCATCAGTGTTGGGGATATTCAAGCCTTCTTACAATATGTCCGTAACTTCACACAGCCGATCTCTCAAACGGCTCAAATCAGTAATACACTTCAATCTACCGCTGCGGCTGCAGAACGTGTCTTTGCGTTCTTAGCTGAAGCAGAAGAAGTGGAAGATATTAAGGATTCGGTCTCGATTACCAACATTCAAGGTGAAGTCAGCTTTGAAGATGTGGTCTTTGGTTATGATGAAAACAAACCGGTCATCAATGGCTTCAGTGCGAAGATCAAACCGGGTCAAAAGGTGGCCATCGTAGGACCTACAGGAGCAGGGAAGACCACCATGGTCAAACTCTTGATGCGTTTCTATGATGTCAATCAAGGTAAAATCAAGGTGGATGATCATGATCTGCGAAACTTCAAACGTAATGAGCTCAGAAGCTTGTTTGGAATGGTGCTTCAAGATACCTGGTTGTTCAATGGAACCATTGAAGACAACTTGAAATATGGTAAATTGGATGCGACGCATGAAGAAGTTGAAGCAGCCAGTAAAGCAGCCTATGTGGATCACTTCATCCATACCTTACCGAATAACTATCAGTATGCCTTGAATGAAGAGGCAAGCAATATCTCCCAGGGTCAGAAACAGTTGTTGACGATCGCACGTGCATTCTTAGCCAATCCAAAGATTCTAATCTTGGATGAAGCCACATCCTCCGTCGATACACGTACCGAAGTCCTGATTCAAAAAGCAATGGATAAACTGATGCACAATCGTACCAGTTTCATCATTGCCCACCGTTTGAGTACCATTCGCAATGCCGATCTCATCTTGGTCATGAAGGATGGAAATATTGTTGAGCAGGGAACCCATCTTGGCCTCATGGAAAAAGGTGGTTTCTACCAACAACTCTACAATTCACAATTTGAAGCCTAAAGAAAAGAGCTCACACGAGCTCTTTTTTAAAACCATAACGCATAGGCACTCGTTAACACAATAGGAATCGTAATCAGACACATCAAATTGGTAAAACTAATGATTTGAGCTCCATATGCATAGTCATGCCCAAAACGCTGCGAGAAAATGGCTAAGATGGTGGCACTTGGTGCACTGGACGCAATCAATAAAACCAATCTTACCTCAGGACGAATCATGGGCAATAAACTAAGAACGAGTAGAGCAATGATGGGAATCAGAATCAAACGATAGAATGCGATTTGATAGACTTGTTTGTTTTTAAAGATGTCGATCAGCTTACTCTTGGCAAGATAAGTTCCTAAGACTAGCATCGCAACCGGTGTGTTGATCGAACCAATGGATGCAAGAGACGATTGAACGAAGCCTGTTAATTTAAATGGACTAAAGCAGATGATGAAGCCCAACACCATCCCGATGAAGGCGGGTGTCTTGAAGAAGGTATTGAACTTCATCGCAGACTTGTCACCTGTAATCAAATAAATGCCGACTGTCCAAGACAAGAGGTTGAAAGCTAGGATATAGGTAGAAAGATAGATGACATATTGAATGCCTAACAAGCCTGTGACCAAAGGAATTCCAAAGAAACCGACATTGGAGAAAGCAACGGCAAATTGAGCGATGCGATGTTCTTTACGATAGAAGACACGTGCGATGATTAAGCCTAATAAAATAGAAGATAACGCTAAGATAAAAGCAATGCCGATTTCTTTGAGGATCTCAAGGCTGAATTGAATGTTGAAGGAAGTGATGATGACGGCAGGTGTACAAACTTGTAAAAGAATGGTGGACATCTGCTGTGTGCCACTTTCATTTAGAAGTCCTTTGCGATAGAGCACAAAGCCTACCAACATCAAACTAAACATCATTAAGACTTGATTGAGTACCGTGATTCCGATTGCCATAGTCATCCTCCTTAAAACTTGAGTTATTATACCACAGCTTCATTCATCGTCACTTCAGTTTTAGGATAAAGCTACTGTATTCATTCTGAGCATAAGACGTGTAATTCTTAATCATCGTGCTAAACTGAGCTTAATAGGAGGTACGATCATGTTTCATTTCACTCAATCATCGAAGTCATTTGAAGAAACCATCATCAATCTAACAAAAGCATTAACGGACCATCAATTTGGTGTCCTATCGACCATCCCCTTGTCGGAAAAGTTTGTCGCTAAAGGTTTACCTTTTGAAGGACGCATCACCATTTTGGATGTGTGTAATCCTTTGGAAGCATACACGGTTTATACCATCGACCCCTTGGCAGTGAATTTCTTACCGTGTAAGTTCATTGTTCGCGAAGATGATAAAGGTGTAAGTGTTGAGATGATTCGTCCAACTGAATTGATAAAGTTGATGAATAATTCAGAACTGACTACTTTTGCACAGAAGATTGAAGATGTGTTGATTGAAGTTACTAAAGCGTTGTAAGAGGAGTGTCTAGTGGCTTAGACACTTTTTGTTTGCGCTTATTTCGAATCGTTCTATACTGTAGGTAGATAGAGGAGGATCTGATATGAGTATCCACTACGCCTGCGTCCTTCCACATCCACCCCTGATTCTGCCAGAAATCGGACGTGGGGAAGAGCATAAAATACAACATACGATTGAATCTTATCAAACCATAGCGAATGAAATCGCACGCATCAAACCTGAAACCATTGTTTTAGTTTCGCCCCATGCGCCGATGTTTCGGGATGGTTTTTTTCTTGCACAAGGGAGTGAAGATACAGGTGACATGGGTCGTTTCAATACCCCTCAGTTGTCGTATACTTATCCGCTTGATGCGGAATTCAATGATGCACTCATCAAGCTTAACCCAGACATCCGACCCAGTGTCATGGAGCTAGATCATGGATCCATCGTTCCTTTGACGCTCATCAAAGAAACATACGCTTCGTTTAAATTGGTTCGTATCGGCATCTCTGGACTCAATCGTGAACATCATCGTGAACTGGGCAAGACCATCCAAACTGTTGCGAATCAATTGAAACGTAAGATTGTATTTATTGCCAGTGGTGATTTGTCTCATCGCTTAAAAGCAGATGGACCGTATGGATTCAATCCGGATGGTCCGCGCTTTGATCAAAAAATCAAGCATATCATAGCTTCGAATCACTTCGATGAATTATTTGATCTTCCCTCCAATCAATGTCATGAGGCAGGTGAATGTGGTTATCGCTCCTTGCTTGTCATGGCAGGCGCATTGGCTGAATTGGATATCAAGTCCGAAGTCTTATCTTATGAAGCACCTTTTGGAGTGGGTTATCTTTGTGCATCAATTCATATTCAAGACGAACTTGTATCCCTAGCACGTAAAACCATTGAACATTATGTTAAAAATCATTCCATGATCGATCCAGATCAAATCAAAAGTATTGATCCCCATATGCAAGCTGCTTGTTTTGTATCGCTCCATAAACAAAATCATTTGCGTGGATGTATTGGAACCCTTGAACCTACGCAGCGTAATTTAGTGCATGAAATCATTCACAATGCGGTTGCGGCTTGTGCCAAGGATCCCCGTTTCAATCCAGTCACAGAAGAAGAACTTGCGGATTTGGAGATCAGTGTTGATGTGTTGAGCCCTGCAGAACGCACAACACGCAAGCACTTAGATCCTAAACGCTATGGCGTCATTGTTCGTTCATCTTGGCGAACAGGTGTTCTAATGCCTGATTTGGACGGTGTGAATACAGTGGATGAACAATTAAACATCGCTTTACGTAAAGCCGGTATCGATCCAAATGATGACTACGTTATTGAACGCTTTGAGGTCATTCGTCACCATGCCTTTTTGTGATCTCTGCTTTCACAACTGTAGCTTAGAGGAAGGTCAGACAGGCTTTTGCCGTGAACGAAAGAATGTTCAGGGTGTCATCACTTCCGTCAATGCCCATTGGATCACTTCATTAGCACTCGATCCCATTGAGAAGAAGCCGTTATATCACTTCTACCCAGGTTCGAAGATCTTGTCTATCGGTAGCTTTGGTTGTAATCTTGCTTGTCCATTTTGTCAAAATCATTCCATCGCAACCATGTCTTTCCACAATAAGCATGCGAAGTATATGCGTTCTGAAGAAATTGTGAATTTGGCTGTCGACTTTATCCCTCAAGGTAACATTGGTCTAGCCTTTACCTACAATGAACCTTTGATCGGATTTGAGTTTGTATTAGAAACATCGAAACGCGCAAAGCAATTCAAACTTAAAACCGTTTTGGTTACCAATGGAACGATCAGTGAGAAGTATTTAATGGAAATACTCCCGTATATCGATGCGATGAACATCGATCTTAAAGGCTTTACCCAGGAATTCTATGCTAAACTCAATGGAAATCTTGAACAGGTCAAACATACGATTGAGCTGAGTCATTCAAGAACACATGTGGAACTGACCACGCTCATCATTCCAGGTGAAAATGACAGTGAGGAAGACATGGAAAAAGAAGCGCGATGGATTGCTTCAGTGAATCCTGAAATTCCTTTGCATTTATCCCGCTTCTTTCCAAATCATTTATGGATGGATAAAGAAATTACGTCCTTAGATACTTTGATCAAACTTGAACGGATTGCTAAACAGTATCTCAAGCATGTTCATCTTGGGAATGTATAGTGTAAACAAATTTTTCGACAATCGCTTCTTGACCTTGATAACGCTCATTGAATTGACCTAAGTACTTGAATCCACATGCCTTAAGAACATGAATCGAAGCCATGTTTTCCGCAAGACAAACAGCTTCGATTTGCTCAATTTTAAGTTCTTGTAGGATCCAGGGCAGAAAGTGTTGAACGGCTTCACGTGCATAGCCTTGATTACGATGGGGTTTCGCTATTTGATAACCAAGTTCCCATGCGTTTTGCATGGGAACGGCTTGAACATAACCAATCACGGTCTCATCGCTTAGGCATATCGCATAAACAAGTGGACCGTTTTTGTTTGAGTAGAATTGAGACAAATATTTTATGACTTCAGTCGCGATCGACTCCGTCGCAAAGACTTCATCTGGTATGAATAAGCGTGTTTCTTCATCCATTGAATTTAAATGAATGGCATTAGCCATTTCTAAAGTAAGTATTTTAAGATGCAGTCGATTTGTTTGTAAGATTTTTGAAAGCATGCGATTACCTTTAATTTAAATGATAGAATAAATACAATGTGTTTACTGATTTGACAATATCGATAAATCATTTAAAGGTCAAGCGAAAAGGAGAATTATGTTTAAGTACGAATTTGAACGCATACGGTATACCATGGAGGGGTTTGGATTGATCAATGGGACCGTATATGGTCACGGTGACTATCAAAAAATCATTCAGAAGCGTGCCTTGGATGGATGGCGCTATGTGGGAACAATTCCTGCCATTCAACGTGCGACAGGGCATGTCGAGGAGATGGATTTGGTGTTTGAAAAGGTAGAAAATTTTTAGCACCGGAAGCGAATATTCATGCCTATAAAAGGCATGGATCGACAAAAATCTAAACGGAACGGACGATCCAAGGATACTTGGAAACCCTTGAAAGGGAAACTCAGTTCCTATTGGTGATATCGCGTTGGTCAATATCGAATCTTTGTCGAATTGCTTGATCAAGAACTTGTCATTGTGATCATTACGATAGGTCTCAAAAGAGATGTCTACAAATAAGTCAAAATAAAAACCACCTTCTGGTGGTTCATTTGTTTTATGGCAGGGGTAACAGGAGTTGAACCCGTATCAGCGGTTTTGGAGACCGATATTCTACCATTGAACTATACCCCTAAACGCTTACTTATAATACCACAAGAGAATACCCATTTCAACTAGAAATGACAGTCTAAACTCTGTATAATTGATGTGATGAAAACAATTATGGACGAAAGCATGATCGCTCGTACTTTGGTACGTGTGACACATGAAATCATAGAAAAAAACAAAGGGGTCGAACACATCATCCTTGTGGGAATCAAAACACGGGGTGAAAATTTGGCCAAACGCATCGCTGAAAACATCAAACGTTTCGAAGGGATTGATGTTCAGACGTATGGTTTTGATATCCGTTATTGGCGTGATGATATTGATAAGACAGGTATTGAAAAGCCCATCATGGACTGGGATGTCAATCAAAAGACTGTAGTTTTGGTCGATGATGTCTTGTATAAGGGAAGAACGGTAAGAGCCGCAATGGATGGCGTCATGAGTTATGGACGTCCCCAATCCATCCAACTCGCTGTTTTAGTCGACAGAGGTCACCGTGAACTCCCCATAAGAGCCGATGTGGTGGGTAAGAATGTCCCAACATCGCATGAAGAATCCGTTAAAGTTACATTGAAAGAAGTGGATGGGACGGATGCCGTACTCATCTTAGAGAGGATTGATGGATGATGTGGACTGCTCTAGCCATCTTTTCTTTTTTTTGTTTGCTCGTTATTTATCTTTACCGTCCCAATCCACGGATCCGTAAAACTAAACTGTGTACGAATCACTATGCGCATCGTGGTTTATATGATCATGGTTCAAGCATCCCTGAGAATAGCATGATTGCGTTTCGCCGAGCAAAACACCAAGGCTATGGTTGTGAGTTGGATGTTCAATGTACCAAGGATGGTAAACTCGTAGTGTTTCATGATGATGATTTGAAACGGATGACGGGTGTTGAGGGCTTGGTTTCTCAACTGAAATACAGTGAGTTGGAAAACCTAAGATTGTTGGGAACCAATGAACGGATTCCTTTATTTAAAGAAGTCTTGGATTTGGAGTTGAAAGAACTTTTGATTGAAATCAAAGGAACCCAAGCACGCCAACGGGTGGTCTTGGCTTTGTTGAAGGATTTGAAAAGCACTAAAGGACAGTTCAGTGTTTGCAGTTTCGATCCTTTGATCCTCATCGAATTGAAACGCCATGCGCCGATGATCCACAGAGGTTTGATCATGGAGGATCCTTGGTTGAATTCGAAGCATTCATTGTTGATCAAGTTGGTCTTGAGTCTGGGTATTTTTGTGCCTTTGATTCGCCTGGACTATCTCTCAAAGGATATCCAATATAATGTCTGGTTCTATCAGTTATTTCGCTTGTTAAAGGGAAGAACGACCGTTTGGACTGTGAAAAGCATTGAAGCTGAACATCAAGTCAAACATGAGGTCGATGGCATCATTTTTGAAAATTATCTTCCGTATGATAAGGTCAATTAGACCAAACATTCAATCGGTGCTAGAATTGTAGGAGAACATGAACATACTTAAAAAAATATTTGCCGTTGAAAACTTAATTCCTAAAGCCTATCGCACAAACCCTTTGCCTTCGAGTAAAGAGGTTTATCAAAAGACCTTAAAAATAGCTTGGCCTTCAGCGATGGAGGCTATTTTAATTAGCTTGATTGGGGCTGTGGATATGATGATGGTCGGGGGCATTGGGACCAATGCGATTGCGGCTGTTGGCATCACGACCCAACCGAAGTTCTTGATGATGAGTTTGGTCTTAGCGCTTAATATTGGGACAACGGTCATCATATCACGCCGTAAAGGTCAGAAAGATCAAGTTGGTGCGCAAAAAGCATTACGGAACGCATTAGTCTTGAGTGTTGGGATCTCAATCATCACAACGATCATCGGAATTGTATTCGCCAGACCATTTCTCTTGTTTTCAGGAGCGAATCTTGATTATTTAATGGATGCGATCCTTTATTTTAGAATCGTCATGGTAGGTAATGCTTTCTATCTGATTAGCTTGACCTTGACGGCTGCACAAAGAGGTGTTGGGAACACCAAAATTTCCTTGTTTACCAATCTCAGTGCGAATGTCGTCAATGTCGTTTTCAACTACTTATTAATCAACGGGATTTGGATTTTTCCACGATGGGGTATCGCTGGGGCTGCCGTTGCGACGACGATGGGGAATGTTGTGGCCTTGATTCTAGCCATCTACAATGTATCGAAGAAAGATAATTTCTTGCATATAAACTTTAAACAGAACTGGTCTTTGGATAAGGATACCTTACAAACCATTTGGAAGATATCCTCATCGGCCTTGGTTGAACAAGTCTTTATTCGCATCGGTTTCATGATGTATGCAAAAGCCGTTGCTGGTTTGGGCACCCTTGAATTCGCAACCCATTATATCGTCATGCAGGTCATGAGCTTGACCTTTAG
>JBLJAX010000219.1:0-4090 GCA_047637795.1 Erysipelotrichaceae bacterium
CGTGTATAACGTTTCTTCGCATCTTCCTCAGATTTTTGGAGTAAGAACTCAGCTTGATCCGCATTCACGAATGGCAACTGATTGAAACGTGTTTCATTCATGACGAATTCTCTGAACTTCGAGAAATCTGGTTCTTTCGAATCGATCGTCAATGGTTTTTCTGTATTCAATGGATTGTAGCGATAAAGCGTCCAATATCCACTTTCAACAGCTTTCTTCTGTTGGACTTGATGATTTGCCAAACCACCCTTGATACCGTGTTCGATACATGGGGAGTAAGCCAAGATCACCGATGGTCCGTCGTATGCTTCAGCTTCTTTCAAAGCCTTGATGGTATGCATGCGGTTCGCACCCATTGAAATGGAAGCAACATAGACATGTCCATAAGCCATTGCGATTTGACCGAGGTCTTTCTTCGCTGTTGGCTTACCACCTGCCGCAAACTTCGCAATTGAAGCTGCTTGAGATGACTTGGAGGATTGACCACCCGTATTCGAGTAGACTTCTGTATCCAAGACCATGATGTTCACATTCAAGTTGTTCGCAATGACGTGATCCAAGACACCGTAACCGATGTCATAAGCCCAACCATCACCACCAACGATCCATACCGAGTTGGAGACCAAGTCACGTTTCATTTCGACGACTTCTCCAACACGTGGATGTGAGCAGGATTCCAATGCCTTCAACAATTCCTTAACAACTTTACGTTCTTCATTACGATTGCCCTTGACTGCCAAGTAAGCATCAATTGCTTCCTTGACATCGCCTTCTGCGGTCGCATTGATTTCTGTCAAGATTTCAACGATACGATTTGCCTTAAATTCTTGAGCAACTTTCATACCGTAACCGTATTCTGCATTATCTTCAAACAAGGAGTTACCCCATGCGATACCCTCACCATCTTTATCCGTAACAAACGGTGTTGAAGGAGCGGATCCACAATAGATTGAAGTACAACCTGTCGCATTCGCAATCATCATATCGCGACCAAAGAGTTGTGATACTAAACGATAATATGGTGTTTCACCACAACCTGCACAAGCACCGGATACTTCGAAGTAAGGCATCAAGAATTGAGAACCCTTAATCGTATCGGTAGGCATGTATTCAGATTTGTAAGTGGTGTTCTTATAGATGTAATCAGCCAAAGGAGCTTCATGGAGACGATCATGGACATCTTCCATCGTAAGAGCTTTTTTACCACCCTTACCTGGACATTCCGTAACACAAAGTGCACAACCAACACAGTTATCCGGAGAAACCATGACACGGTAACGGAGTTCTTCAACGCCCTTGCCAACTGCTTGCAAGGTTGCGAATTCCATTGGTGCATTTTGAATTTCTTGTTCATTGAGCAAGAACGTACGAATCGTACTGTGTGGACATACGAATGAACAGATACCACATTGGATACAGTTCTCTTCATGCCATTGTGGGACTTGCGTCGCAATCGCACGGTGTTCACTGAACGCTACGTTGTTTCTGAAGGAGCCATCCAACAAACCATGTTTGGTGAAGGCTGAAACAGGCATATCGTAACCATCCAAAGCATTGATGACATCAACATGTGTATCAAAGTACTCATCGCCTGTCGTACGACGTGTACGAGCAACCGTCAAGTCAGCCCATTCCGGTTTGACTTCGATTTGAACCAAACCGTTCTTACCTTCGTCGATGGCTTTCCAGTTGAGTTCGACAACTTCATCGCCCTTCTTCTGGTAAGATTTCTTCGCCATTTCTTTCATGTAGTCCAAAGCATTTGCATATGGAAGAATGGTTTCATTCAAAGCGAAGAATGAGGATTGAAGAATGGTGTTGGTACGACGACCCATACCGATTTCTTCGGCGATCTTCGTCGCATCAATGATAAAGAATTTAGCTTTCTTCTGAGCCAATTGTTTCTTAACACGATTTGGCAACTGTGCTTCAATGTCTTCCTTCTTGAAGCCGGTGTTCAATAAGAACGTACCACCCTTCTTCAAGTTCTTGATCATATCATAACGAACCAAGAAAGAATCCAATGAACATGAAATGAAGTCCGCATTGTTTACATAGTACGTTGAGTGAATTGGACTTGGTCCAAAACGCAAGAATGAACGTGTGACACCGCCCGCTTTCTTCGAGTCATATGCGAAGTAAGCTTGGCTATATAGATCGGTATGATCCCCAATGATCTTGATTGAGTTCTTATTGGCACTAACCGTACCATCGGATCCCAAACCATAGAACAAGCAGGATGTGTAATCCATTTTAACTTCAAAGTCTTCATCCACCTTCAAAGATTTGAACGTGACGTCGTCATTGATTGAAATGGTGAAACCATCAAATGGATTTTCACTGAACAAGTGGTCATAAACAGCCTTGACATCTTTAGGTTGTGTATCTTTGCTGGACAAACCATAACGACCACCAATGATCAACTTGATGTTGTTTTGGTTGACCAAGGATTGGTGTACATCCAAGAACAAAGGTTCATGTGCGCCCATTTCTTTGGTACGATCCATGACAGCCACATGTGTAACCGTCTTAGGCAATACGTTTAACAAATGATCGGTTGAGAATGGACGGTAAAGATGAACCTTAACCAAACCAACTTTCTCACCACGAGCATTCAACTCATCCACGACTTCACGCGCGGTTTCCGTAACGGAACCCATCGCAACGATGACACGTGTCGCATCTTCAGCCCCATAATAAACAAATGGTGCATAGTGACGACCTGTTAATTCGGACACCTTCGCAAAATAATCTTCCACGACTGGCAAAACATTCGCATAATGCAAGTTTTGAGCTTCACGACCTTGGAAATAGACATCATCGTTTTCAGCACCACCACGGGTAACTGGATTCGTATGTGGATTCAAAGCCTTGGCACGGAAGTTTTCCAAACCATCTTTATCGATCCATTCTTTCAATTTATCTGTATCGATGACTTCAACTTTTTGAATTTCGTGAGACGTTCTGAAACCATCAAAGAAATGGACAACAGGAACACTCGCTTTGATCGCAGTCAAGTGAGCCACACCCGCCAAATCCATCGCTTCCTGTACGGAATGAGATGAAATCATTGGAGCGCCTGTTTGACGGATCGCATAAATATCTTGGTGGTCACCAAAGATTGACAATGCACGTGTTGCTAAAGAACGTGCAGATACGTGGATGACACCTGGAATCAACTCACCTACCCATTTGTAGATGTTTGGAATCATTAACAATAAACCTTGTGATGCGGTAAAGGTTGAAGCAAGTGTTCCACCTTGTAAAGCACCATGCACAGCCCCTGCTGCACCGGCTTCCGATTGCATTTCCACAACCTTGACAACCGAACCAAATAAATTTTTTCTGCCTTGACTAGCCCATGCATCAACCAATTCTGCCATGGTTGAAGACGGTGTAATCGGATAGATGGCCGCAACTTCTGTAAACGCATACGCTACGTGTGCTGTTGCGTTGTTACCATCCATTGTCATAAAACGTTTAGACATAGATGTCCTCCTTATTTGCCATATATAATTATACCCCATTTAGGGTAAATATGAACGCCAATTTTATACTTCGATATTGATCCATTCCGCATTTTTAAAGCGAACACGTGAGAACACATAACGGATCATTTGATCGAAAACCACACTGAACCAAGCCCCATACAATCCGAAGCCCAGGGTATACGCCAAGATATACGTCAAGACCGGACGCAAGATCGTAACACTGACCAAAGATAAGGTTGCCACAAACTTCACATCACCTGCACCACGTAAACTACCCACTGTAATGACCTGTGCGATTTGAAACTGGATGATGAAACTCAAAATGATGAGAATTGACCCACCCAGCGCAATGATCTCTTCATTACGACTGAATAACGAGATGATGAAATATCGATTTAAGATGATCGCTACAGCCAAACTCAAGGAGATGACAAAGCCAATGCGTTGTGATACTTTTCCATGAATATAAGCCAAATCCGTTCGCTTCGCACCCAGACTTTGACCGACCAGCGATGAAGTCGCAATCGATAAGCCATCCCCAACACTAAAGGTCAAGCTCATGACCTGCATGACGATATAATGGGTTGCGAATTCAAGGG
>JBLJAX010000220.1:0-6283 GCA_047637795.1 Erysipelotrichaceae bacterium
CATGGTTTAGGGCTTCTTGAGCCCAGGCATGTTCCTTCGCAACATGATTGATGACATAGTCGATGCATACTTTGATGTCATGTTTACGAAATTCTTTCATCAAGCTTTTGAAATCATTCAAGTCCCCTAAACGTGGGTCGATATTGCGATAATCTTCAACCGCATAACCTCCATCGTTTTCACCGTCACGAGGTTTAAGCAAAGGCATCAAGTGTAAGAAACTCACACCCAACTCATCAAAATAACTAATTTTTTGTTTCAACTTCTTAAGTGAGCCAGCAAACAGATCTGTATATAAGGTCATTCCAACGATGCTTTGATCAAAGTACCAGGAACGTTCATTCTTATCCATTGTGACAAGATCTGCCAAACGTTGCGACTTAGCTTCATCCATCATTGAAAACAACTGTTTTAGAGCTTGATCATCATGATAGAGTTGCATGTACAATTTAGCGATTTTTGAGCGATTATCCATGATGAACCTCCAAAAAAGCTTGAACACTTTCTTCATTCGCCAATGAACCAATCGCACCTTTTTGTGTCGTCGCGATCGCACCACAGGCATTCGCATACTGACAATAGCGCGCAAGTTCACGACTTGACAGTTTCATTTTCATACCATTCTTCATCCATTGGCTTAAAAAACCACCAAAGAAACCATCACCAGCACCCGTTGTATCAATCGCATCCACTTTAAACGATGGAATGCGTTGGTAGGTATCTTGATGATAACTAGCACACCCTTCCGCACCAAAAGTAATCAATAGAATCTGAATATCGTAAATACCCATCAACATCGAACAGGCTTCATGTGCATCTTTGATGTCGGTCAGAAAGTAAAGCTCTTCTTCACTTAATTTTACAAGATCCGCAAGCTGTAGACCTTTTTCGATTTGTCGTTTGGCATCATTCAGATCATCCCACAACAAGACCCTTAGATTTGGATCAAAGGTAATGAGCTTGTTATGTTTCTTGGCATATTTCATTAAACTAAACGTAGTCGAACGACTTGGTTCATCACTCATGCTTACACTGCCCACATGAAAGACATCCGCCTCTTTAATCTTCTTTTTAAAAGAATCATGAAGTTCAACCATCACATCCGCATTGTGTTTGCGATAGAAGCTGAAACTACGATCCCCATCGGCTTTATTGCTTACGATGGCCAAACTGGTGGGATAATCATAACTCATCATGAGCGCATCCACATCCACCTGTTTAGACATCAATGTGTCTCTTAAGAATAGACCAAAATGATCATTCCCCACTTGACCCATGAAACTGGCTTCGATGCCTAAATTGCGCACTGCCACCGCCACATTGGCGGGAGCTCCTCCAGGATTGAACTCATAAATGGGAAAGCCTCGATCCGAAACACCATAAGGGGTCACATCACACAACAACTCTCCAAACGCACAGAACTTAGCCATAGACTATTTAACCGAACCTTCAACCATACCTTTAATGATATGTTTCTGAGCGGCAAGGAAGAAAACGATGATTGGAACCAAAGCCATCAGAATCGCTGTCATCATCAAATCCCACGAGACAAGGAATGCACCCGCAAAATTATTAACCGCTAAAGGAAGTGTTTGCACAGGTGTGCCCTTGCCTAATACCAACATCGGTAGGAGGAAGTCATTCCAAATCCAGATACCATTCAGAATCAAGATTGTGACATAAATTGGTTTCAAAATCGGTAATACGATCAAGAAAAAGGTCTTGAATTTACCACAACCATCCACATAAGCGGCTTCTTCGATTTCATGCGGAATGGATTTCATGAATCCATGAAACATAAAGATGGATAACGAACTCCCAAAGCCAATGTACGCAATGATGATGCCGGTATAACTTCTTAGCATTTGGATGCCTGTAACGGATTGGAAAATCCCAAACCATTTGACCAATGGAAACATAACCACTTGGAAAGGGATGACCATCGCTGCAATAAACAACATCAAGATGGCTGTCGACAACTTTGTTTTCGTTCTAAGTAGAACCCACGCAGCCATCGCGGAGAAGATTGTGATACCAACCAAGGAGAAAGTCGTAATGACGAATGAGTTGACTAAAGCCTGCGAATAGCGAAGATTGGGGTTATTCCAGATGGTGGTGATGTTTTTAATTAAAACAGACCAATCTGTCGGTAAACTCAAGGGGGCTGAAATGATTTCATTGTTCGTCTTTGCCGCATTGATCAAAACCAAAAACAAGGGCACCAGAAACATGACCATGACCGCTAGAGTCAAAGCTTCCGTAATATTACGTGCGATGATTTTATTGTTTGCATTTTTAAACATTAGAGTTCAACCTCCCGCTTCTTCGAAACATAGACTTGGATGAGTGAGAATGTGACCAAGACCAGGAAGAAGACAATCGCCTTAGCCTGTGCTTGTGCTGTATTCAATGAAATGATGGATGTATCGTTGATGTTCATGGCCAACAAGGTTGTCCCTTTGATGGCCTTACCCATGAACATGGTGCTCGGTCCCCCATTGGTCAAGGATGCATTCACATCGAATTGCTTAAATGAGTTGACCAAGGTTAAGAATAAGGTAACGGTGAACGCAGGTGCGACCAAAGGAATGGTTACATTTCTAAACCGTTGCCAAGGACTTGCGCCATCAATCTGAGCTGCTTCCAATAAGTCTTTAGGTACGTTCTGTAATGCGGCCACATAGATCATCATGATGTAGCCCGCGTATTGCCAAGTACTGACGATGACCAAAGCAAGAATGGCTGTATTGCTGTTACCGAGCATAAGATTTTCACTTAAATAGGTGAACCCAACGGCTGCCGCAAGTTTAGGTACGAATTGATTGAAAATAAATTGCCAGATATAACCCAAGATGATGCCCCCAATGATATTGGGAAGAAAGAAACCCGCACGATAGATGTTTTTACCTTTAAGATTCGAAGTAACGAGCAGTGCCAATGAGAAGGCAATGACGTTCACAAGAATGATGTTCATAAAGGTGTAAATCGTTGTGATGATGGTCGCATAGAGGAACGATGGATCTTGAAAAGCTTCCACGTAATTCTTCATGCCCACAAAATCAATCGAGAATTGAGCGGTTGCGGACCAGTTCGTAAACGAATAATAAATCCCAATCATAAAGGGAATGATTTGCACCATTAAGAATGAAAACAATGAGGGAGCCAGAAACAACCAAAAAACAAGTTTTTCAATCTTTTTGTCTTTGGATAAGGAATTATATTTCGCTTTAGCTTTATCTTTCATACGATCCTCCTTTAAATAAAATAGGAGCAGGAACTTCCCTGCTCCTATTCAATCGAATAAGCCTATTTCGCTTCCATCAAAGCATTCTTCAACAACGCTTTGAATTCATCTGCAGTAACCGCACCTTGTGCCAATTGATCATAGATTGGACCCAAGACATTGTCTCTGAATTCGTTTGCAAATAAGTATTGGTTCCAAGAATAAACTTTGCCTTCAGCTGTCCAAGCTTGAACAGATTGCGAAAGTTGACCCTTAGGTTGTAGTGTGATGTTTCCAAACGCAGGAATCATACCAGCATCTTCAACCATGTATTTTTGGCCAAGATCGGTATAGACGAGCGCTTTCAAGAAATCCAAAGCAGCTTGATAATTCTTCGATTCCTTATTAACGACATACCATGCTGGTGCACTGACGAAGATACCATCGGTATCGCTGGTGCTTGAACCGTGAGGTGCAAATGCCATTTTGAAGGTCGCATCCGTTAAGTTTCCATCCACCCAGTTGCCTTGGTGCAAGAAGACAGCTTTTTGATTCAAGAATGCGCCAACTTGTGAATCGTAGTTGCCTGTCGTCAAGACTGTTTTATCAGCATACTTGAAGAGCAAATCAACCCAATCCGCATATTCATTCAAACGTGTATCATCAATGTTGCCAGCAAGAATATTGTTCGCAACACTTAGATCATTGTATTCCAAACCATTGGACAACAAGCTGTTGAAATTATGGTGAGCGGTAACCCAGTACATACCAGGACCCGCGGTCATGGATACGACAGAGTCGATGCCCAATTCAGCTTTCATACCATCCAACTTCGCAAATGCATCCATGTATGCGCCATAATTGGTCAAAGTCTTAGGATCGATGCCTGCTTTAGCCAATAAGTCCGCATTGTATGCCATACCCCAACCTTCAACTGCGACTGGGAAACCAACAACTTTACCATCCACGACGTATTCAACGGATGTTTCATCAACCCAATCTTCTCCACTCAAATCTGCAATAATGGCTTCCCATTGCTTGTAGCTATCGGGACCATCGATTGGGAAAATGTCTGGCATTTCGCCTGCCGCATAGTCGGCTTTTAACATATCTCCTAAAGTACAACTACCACCACCACAGGATACTGCGTTAACTTTAACGCCTGTAGCAGCTTCATACGCTGTTGCGTAAGCTTGCAAAGCATCATCGATTTCAGGTTTATTTTGTTTGAATGTGATGACGACTTGTTCCGCTTCCTTAGGTGCGCAAGCAGTTAATGAGACTAAGACTAAGAGCATAGAAATAAAAACGATTATTTTCTTCATTGTGTTCCTCCTGTTTCTATGTAACCACATTATAGTTCGCTAAAAATTGCGTGAAGATGTAATCGTTTACATTTTGTTAGTTCATTCACATGTAATCGATTACAAATCTTTCTATCAATGTTAAAACAAGTCTAAAAGCTTTAATCTGCCTATGCTATAATGAAATCAATATGAGTACCATTCAACAAGTCGCATCCTTGGCGCGCGTCAGTGTCGCCACCGTTTCACGCGTCATCAATCAAAGTGCCAATGTATCCGAAGCGACACGTCAACGTGTCGAGCTTGCTATTCAACGTTTGAATTATCAGCCCAATGCCATGGGGACCTTTTTACGTAAAGATAAGACCAATATGATCTTGGTCTTGGTGCACAGCGTGGATAATCCTTTCTTTTCGATGATCATTCAGGGCATTGAAAATATTGCGCATCATAATAATTACAATGTCCTTATCTGCACGACCTATGGGGATCGCGAACGTGAGAAACATTATGTCAAAATGTTAAGAAATCATTATGTGGATGGGATGATTTTGATATCGAATACCCTTCAATTGGAAGAAATCAATGATTTGAATCAGTCTTATCCTGTTGTGCAAACCATTGAATATGTACCCGGTTCAAATGCGCCGTACTTCAGTGTGGATTTTTATAAGGCAAGTTTTGAATTGATGGAACATTTGATCGCAACAGGTCGCAGAAACATTGCCTATGTACATACTGGTTCGACACAGATCGTTTCGAATATCGAAAAGTATCGTGCGTATAAAGATGTCTTGAACAAACATGGACTGCCTGTGTTGTGTGAGGTATCGGAAGAGTATTATTTTGGTTATATTTCAGGAAAAGCAGTCGCTTCGGTGCTTTTGGATGAAAAACCTGAGATTGATGCCTTCTTCGCCACTTCGGATCTAACCGCTGTAGGTATCATCGATGAGATTCAATCTCGTAAGTTACGTGTTCCTGAAGATATTTCAGTAGTAGGTTTCGATAATACCATCTTCTCCAGTGTCTCGCAACCTGCCATCACAACGGTTGAACTCAATACGTATGAATTGGAATGCAAGGCCATGGAATTGTTATTGAAGCGCATCAAAAAGCCGGAAACTTTGGATACCACAGCCCATACACTGCCCTTCCAAGTCATTAAGAAAGAATCCAGTTAAAAAGACGATGTTTCGTCTTTTCTTTAACCATTCTTACGAATGAAGTGTTCGTATAGAGTTTGAATCGTCAACTCAAAATCCGCATTGGCAACACCCACGATGATGCTGATCTCATCGGTACCTTGAGCGATCAAACGAATGTTGATGTTCTTTGCCCCCAGTGCACTGAAGAGTTGGCCAGATATTCCTGGCTTTTCTTTCATGTTGCGACCAACGACCGCAATTAAGGCCAAATCATCTTCAAAGGTTAGTTTATCAATCGAACATTTCTGTTTGAGATCCGCAAAAAGATCGAATTGACGCTCTTTAAGAGCTTCTACCTTAACGGTCAGACTCAAACTATCGATGCCTTTGGTCATGTGTTCAATCAACAAATCATGTCGTTCAAAGCTCTCCAGTATCTGACGTAAAACCTGAGGGTGACGTGCAATTTGTTCTTTATGCACGGTTACGACCGCAAAGTCTTTGAGACCAGTGATTCCTGTTATGAAACCTTCAGCTTGATCATCATCGATGATATCATTGCGAATCAAAGTACCTGGCTCTTCGGGTTTATTTGTATTGCGAATATT
>JBLJAX010000221.1:0-12108 GCA_047637795.1 Erysipelotrichaceae bacterium
TTGATAAGCTTGTTCCACAGGACAACGATAATCTTTCGATGAATGAATGATCAAAGTCGGTGTCTTCATGCTTGAGATATATTTCAAAGGCGAATGATCCCAGAGTTTATTGAAGTCACTGTCCTTTGTAAAACCAGTTCCACCTTGGTCCGTCGCAAAGTAATAACCAATGTCTGAAGTTCCATAGAAAGACAGCCAATTGCTTATGGAACGTTGCGTTGCAGCACACTTAAAGCGTTGCGTATGACCAATGATCCAATTGGTCATGAATCCACCATAAGAGCCTCCCGTTACACCAATGCGCTTGATATCAATTGGATAATTCTTAATAACTTCATCCACAAAGGCCATGATGTCTTCATAGTCAATGGTTCCGTACTTACCACGAATATCGGAGAAGGCATTGCCTTTTCCATCCGATCCTCTAGGATTACAGAACATCACCATATACCCCTTATTCGCCCAAACCTGCATCTCATGATAATAAACAGGACCATATACGGTTTTAGGTCCACCATGGATGTCAAGTATCGCAGGGTATGTTTTCGTTTCATCATAATCTTTCGGCAACAAGACCCAACCATCGACCGAATGTGCTTCGAATTTTACAGACACCGACTTCGGTACTGCACGATACACGTCCTTAAATGCATCTTCATTAAAGTTTGTGCTACGCAATATTTCCTTACCATTTAATTGATAAATATCCTGCGCATCTTGATTGAACAAACCCATGACATACAGATCATTCGCAACGAATGCATACCCATCCAAAGAACCTGGTGCTTCCCATACCATCTCCACATCACCCTTGATGTTCATTCTCATGAGTTGTGAGTGATCTTCAACGGTCAAAGTAAAATACAAAGAATTCCCTTGAACCTGGATCAATTCACTACCATTCAAACGAATGTCTGAGCCAATCGCATTCCCAATCGAATAAAACGGATCATGCATAAGTTCAAACCGCCCCTCTAGGATGCGATAGAAACGTGCATTTTCGTTTAGGCCAAGTTGTTTGCCATCATGCCCATAAAGGATGATTTCGTTGTTCAATAATTTGAATCCATAAATCTGAAACTTCTGCGTAGAACATGCGTCTTTTGCGAATGTATTTAAGTCAATGCGAATCAACTTGCTGTTCAATTCGGCAACCTGCTTGAATGTTTGACCTAAAACATAAACAGCTTCTTTATCGCTTGATAGTTCAAACTGATCCACACTGAAACTTGGCTCTGTTAAAGGAACCAATACATTATCTTTAGCATCGTAGTGAAATAAACGAACACGTTGATACACCGTGAAATCCGATCCATTCGCATAGAAGGGAATCTCATCAACCTCTGTAAAGAACGCTTCATCCTTGACTTGTTTAGCACGCCCATCACGTTGTTTATCACTAGCTTTGTAATCGTTTGGATAACGCAGATCCGTCAAAGCTGTGATCAAATAATGATCTTCTCTGAGAAGTTTGATCCCACTAACAGCTAAAGGAACACTGAATGCTTTAAGCGCTTCGCCTCCTTTTAATGAAATCGTAAAGAAATCAGTTTGTGTACCTTTCACCTCTTCTTGAAGGCGCTTAGATGAGAAGAGAAGGGTTTCATCGTCTAACCATATCGCCACACTCTCTTTATTCATCCCCGTCAATTGATAGTGACGTTCACCATCAAAGACATGGATGTTGGTATCGTAACGATTCTTATCCAGATTGGTTGAAGCGACGCTGTAAGCAAAGGCTTTTCGATTGGGGCTCGTTTTGAGATTCCCAATGAACTTTAGTTTCATCCAATCATCATTTAGTAATTGATTCATAATTTCCTCCTTGTGAAAAAGCCCAAAAGGGCTTAGTTTATGCTTCGATTTGATTCGTTAAGTCTTCGATTTCATCAATCATGGACGCAATAAAGGCAACGGTATCACGCAGTGCTTGATCGGTACTGATATCCACATCTGCCATCGCTGCAAGCTCAAGCGGCGTCTTGGTTCCACCTGCTTTCAAGACTTCCAACCACTTCGCAATCATGCTTTCATCTTTGAGGAGCTTTTGTGAAACGACCGTTGCGACCGTCAAGCCTGCACTGTACGTATATGGATAGAGACCCATATAGTAATGAGGTTGACGCATCCATGTCAGCTCAGCACCCTCATTGATTTCAACACCATCACCCCAGAAACGTTCAAGAACTTCACGTTTAATCACATTGAGCGTCGAAGCCACAACCGATTGTCCTGCATCGATGCGACGATACACTTCACGTTGATACGCTGCTTCAAGCAAATGGGTGACAAAGTTATGATAGTAGGTACGACTGACCATCGAAGCCAAGACCCAACGTTTCATGCGTGGATCATCGCTTGATTTCATCAAATGGTTCGCCATCAACATCTCATTCATGGTTGAAGGAGCTTCAATGAAGTAGAGTGAAGGACGCGTATTTAGAATGTTTTGGTGTTGATTGGCCAAGTAGAAATGCCCTGCATGGCCGAGTTCATGCGCTAAGACGAAACACTCGCGCATGCGTTCTGTCCAACTGATAAGGATGAAAGGATGTGAACCATAAGGTGAACTGCAGAATGCACCGGTACTCTTCCCATCATTCTGTACATAATCGATCCAGCGCTCCGCAAAAGCGCGCTTAAGCATGGCTTGGTAATCTTCACCCAGCACACTCAAACCTTCTAAGATCGTCTGTTGGGCATCTGCAATCGTTGTGGTGGGCTCGAATTCTGGATCCACCGCAATCTTGAGATCCGCAAAGGTCATTTTGTCCAATTTATGGATGCGTTGTAGTAATTTCGCATATTTACGCATCGGTTTGGATAATTCATTCATGATGACATCGATTTGACGATCATACATGCCACGATCAACTTTTTGGTCAAACAACAGATAATCGATGACCGAATCAAAACCACGCATCTTGGATATTAATTTTTCCTTTTGGACTTGGGTTTGATAGGCCGTCGCAATCGTATTCTGATAATTCGCAAGTTGTTTACTGAAAGCATCAAAAGCAGCTCTTCTCAATAAGACATTGGACTCATATTCCCATTCCCCTTCAAAGAGGGTGAAACTCATCGGATGCGCTTCCCCTTCCACATCAAACATTGGGAATTTCAAATCACTCAGTTTCGCTTGATTGTAAATGATATATGGAGCGTCTAAAACAGGGCTGAGTTTAGCCAAAGCCTGCTCGACTTCTGGATGAAGGAGATGCGCCTTGAAGCGTAAGATATCTTTCAAGTAATCCGCATTGCCCTCGTTCTGTGCGATTGCTTCACTCAGCACTTCGACAGATTGCTCACTGACTTCGTTATCGATGAAGCTGATCAAACCACCAACTTGTGCAAACAAGCCTCTGACTTTGATCATACGTTGAACATCGAGACTGCTGCCTTGATCCTCGGAAACCTTGAGATTCGCATAGGTTCCAACCAAAGTCATTACAGCTGAGATTTCTTTTAAGGCATCAACACATGCGTTAATTGAAATTGCGTCTACCAACTTCCCTTTAAAGTTCGTATAGATTGCCTCAGCTAAAGGCAACACACGTTCAAATGAAGTCTCAAAAGATGCCTCATCCACAAACAGTGCACTTAAATCCCAAGTTAATGATGGATCTACTTCTGAACGCTTTAGTATTTTTTTCGCCATTCTTTTGTCCTCCTAGATCTGACGGTTATAAACATTTGCGATCGCACTGCGATTACGCAATATGATGAACATGAACGCAATCAACGAAACACCGTTCATGACCAAAACAATATTCGGATATGCAAAGAATTCACCAAGATAACCGGACAACAAGCGTCCAATCAAAACACCAATCGTCACCAAGATATGAAACAAACCATTGACCCGACCTCGTTTCTCCGTAGGTACATAACTTTGAACCGCAGACATCCGAATGTTATAAGAGTTGATGGAAAGGATACCAATGATGAATTGAATACCCAGCATGATGGTATAGTCCATAAACAACAAGGCACCATTCAAGAAGTTGAGACTGAAATAGACAAAAGCCGCAATCATAAAGCGTTTCTCTGCCGGTATCTTGCTTACATAGTGCAGCAAGCCCCCAAACATACGCCCCGCGGTCACAAACGAAATGACCAAGGCATACTGTGTCACATTTAAGTCGGGATGATTCTCAAAGAAGGGGTAAAGCAAGACATCCATGGCTTGGCCTGATAATTGAAGAAAGAAAAAGAATACAAAGATACTTAACAAACCCTTTTCAGACTTTAGATAAGCCAACCCTTCACGAATCATGGATTTGTAGCCAAGATCCGCATTCTTGTGTTTAACAACCGCTTTCTCTTCAATTTTGATTTGGGTTTCAAAGATCGCCGCAATCAGTAGTAATATCGCTTCCATCAAGAAGATGAGTGCCACCCCATAACGATCGAAAATCAAAGCCGCAATCGGAAACATGATCGTGTTGACTGTAGGATAAATCAGTGAACTGATGGCATAACCCTTTTGGATCTGTCCCTCAGGAATAAGTTCTGGAAAAAAGCTCTCATAGGTGATGTTATAGATGACACCATTGATGCTTAAGACAACCGCAACCATCAGATAGAAGCTGTAGTCAAAGAAACCATTACGTGTCACAAATGCAATGATAAAGAACATGAAAGACATGATGAAGTCCGAGGTATAGATGATCTTACGTCTTGGAAACTTATCAATGAAAGGTCCAATGAATAAAGGTAAGACAAAATTAGGTATCATGGAGACAGCCGCGAAGATGGCGGTTAAGAACGTGGAACTCGTTTTATTATAAATCAAAACGCTTATGGCGAAGTTGAGGCCGACACCACCAATTGCGGAAATGATCGTGCCAATGGTAATGATCGAGAAATTCTTTGTCCATAATGTATTTTTCATAGCTCTTCAATCATAACAAACCCAAACCGCTTATTCAATAAAGCACAAAAAGAAAACCCGATCTTGCGATCGGGCTTCGACTATTTGAAGTAATAAGGTTTAACGTAAGCAGGAACACCATCTTTATACGTCACAACGGGTGAACCTTGAATCAAAGGTTTCATGTATGCAATCGCTTCTTCCGTGACACCACGGTAATTTGGCAATGCCCATTCAACTGGGAAGTTCTTGACATGATTGGCCACATTGCTTGCGGCAGTCGCGAAATACTCGACATCATAAACTTCACCTTCTTTACGACGAACACCCACCATTTGACCGGTGAACTTAGGATCCGCACTGCGCATATGACCACTCATACCGAGTTTGAAGGATTCTTCCACGTCTACTAAGGATTGTTCCGTCGCATGGCAACGTTGAGCTGTACTCAAATCTTGAACCTTACAACGATTTGCAGCACCTGAACTCAAGATCAAATCTTTAACGGCATTGGCAGCGCCACCTAAGACCGCATGACCAAAACCATCATTCTTCGCTTCGCCAGCGGCTAAGTAAGTCCCATCCGCATAACGTGCGCCTTCAGACACAACAACATAACACTTGTTCTTTTCAGCGATGCATTTACGTACTTCACCCAAGAACACTTCTTTATCAAATGGAATTTCAGGCAAGACGACCAAATCCACGATGCCACTCAAGCATGCGGAAGCAGCCAACCAACCTGCATCACGTCCCATCGTTTCCAAAATGAAAACTTCTTGACGTGTGTAAACATTGACATCCAACCATGTTTGCAATGCTGTCGTCGCAATGAACTTCGCAGCACTAGCATAACCTGGACAATGATCGGTTACCATCAAATCATTGTCAACGGTCTTCGGACAACCAACAAAACGACGATTGGTGATGTTGTGTGCAGCAGCATATTCACTCAAGGCATAAACCGTATCCATTGAGTCATTACCACCGATGTAGAACATCGTATCGATATCGTATTTTTCTAAAATTGCGAATAGTTTTTCGAAATCCGCCACATTACTTCTTTTCAATTTATAACGACATGAACCTAAAGCACTTGAAGGTGTCTGACGCAGAATATAGTTATCCGCTTCACTCATATTCGTTAAATCAACGAAACGTTCTTCCAAAATACCTTCGATACCATTCAAACCACCATAAACCGTCTTATAGATCGGATTCAATTGGTTGCCTTTGACAACACCAGCTAAGGTTGCGTTGATGACGGAAGTAGGTCCACCGCTCTGTGCAACAATACAATTTCCCATAGATGTTTCTCCTTTTTTAATCGATGATATTATACCTTAATATTTGTTTGTTTACTACTCTTCTCAAGCTCTTCATGCAAGCTTTCCCAGTCTTTCATCAACTTATCCAAGTCCACATGAATCCCATCAATCGACTCATCCAATTCACGCATGTTTTGATAATCATGGTAATAAAAGGGGTCAAAACGTTTTTCACGTGCAATCGCAAGTTCTTCTTCTTTTAGTGCGATGGCTTCTTCAAGTTTTTGAATCTGCTTAAGCAAGCGCGAAGCATTCGCCTTCGGTTTGACTTCAACTTTCTCTTCAAGTTTCTGCTCTTCTTTGATTTCTGTACGTAACGCCTGATCTTCGATTTGATAAAAATCCGCATGCCCGTTCTCGATGCTCAAGACCGTCTTTGCGATCTTTTGAATAAAATAACGGTCATGGGATACAAATAGGATCGTACCTTCATAATCTTTTAAAGCATTCTCCAAGGCTTCTTTACCCAAGATGTCCAAATGATTCGTAGGTTCATCCAGAACCAAGAAGTTGGATCCTTTAAGCATCAACTTCGCAAGTGCCAAGCGTACTTTTTCACCACCTGATAGAACATTGACTTCTTTAAACACTTCATCAGCTGTAAACAGAAATGATCCCAGAATGGTGCGCACTTCAGTTTGCGTCAGATCGGGATAGGCATCCCATAAATCCTCCAGCGCTGTTTTCGTACTGCGATACTCAAGTTGTTCCTGGTCGAAATAACCGATATCAATTTGATGACCCAATAGGAATTCACCACTTAAATATGGAATATGTTCAATGATGGTCTTTAAGAAGGTAGACTTACCATGTCCATTGGGACCGATGACGGCACAGTGCTGACCATGGAGGATCTCTAGATTGATTTTCGCTAAACTTTGGTGATAACCGATTTCTAAATCTTTGACACTTAAGACACTCTTGCCACCTCGATGTTTAGCATAGAAACGTGCTTTGAAATTACGTTTATCCGCATCAGGCGCTTCAATCCGTTCCAAGCGGTCCAAATATTTGATCTTGGATTGAGCGAATTTTGCTTTGTTCTTTTTGTATCTGAATTTTTCAATGAGTTGTTCCAAGCGTTGAATATCTTTTTGTTGACGCTTGAATGAGGATAATTGCTTCTCTTGGTTGAGTGCTTTCTGTGCGAGAAAGTTCGCATAGTTTCCCACATAAGTCGTCAGTTCACCAAATTCCATCTCAACAATCGTCTTTGCTACATGATCGATGAACATACGGTCATGGGATACAAATACCAAAGCTTTATCATAATGCGCAAGATAGGTTTCCAACCACTCAATTGTACTCATGTCCAAGTGATTGGTGGGTTCATCCAGCAACAGCACATCGGGTTTACTGATCAAGAGATACACAAAAGCGATACGAGTCTTCTGTCCACCCGACAAGGTCATCACCGGTCGTTGGAGATCTTCATCACGAAAGCCAAACTGCGTGAAAATGGTCATCCATTCTTGACGATAGGTATAACCGCCTAATCGCTCAAAATTCTCCATTTTCGTCGCATAGTTCTGTAAATCTTCTTCACTTGAATGCTCATTCAGTTTACTTGCCAAGCTTGCAAGTTCCGTCTCAAGCGCAAAGATTTCTCGAAACAAAGGTTCAAAATAAGCTTCGATGGTCAGCTCTTCAGAGGTCGCATTCGCCTGCGCCAGATAACCGACTTTTAAATCACGCGGCTTAAAAATATCACCTTTGTCCAGTGATAATTGATCCGCAAGAATCTTGAGTAAAGTTGTCTTTCCACAGCCGTTGCGTCCGATGATGGCAATCTTATCGTATGGTTTGATTTCAAAATTCAGCTGTGTAAATATCTCATCTGCCCCATACGATTTAGATGCGTTCGATAATTGTAAGGTCATGTCATTCCATTCCTAACGCTTTTAAATAACCTTTGGCGATATTGTCAACCAACGCATCAAATTGCGTCTGATAAACGCTAGTGTCTAGACTGTTGGAAATAAAGAACAATTCCAGGCTTAAACTCTGCATGCCTTTGCGTTCTTCTTTATTAAATGAACTGTTTTGTTCGATGGCGAGATCGGAGATCGTGCCCGCAACTAAAATGCGCCCACCTGCTTCACGAATTGAAGGGTAAGCATCTAAGCCTGAGAAACGGCTTGCGGCGACGACACCCGCTATGTTGGATGTGGTGTTACGTCCATAAGGAACCAGACCCATGGTGTTCATAAGCGACTTGAAAATTGAAGTCGCGAAGCGATTGCTCGAATAGGAAGAGTAGATGACGCGACTGCCGCGTGTATCTTTGTTGGTCGTGAAGTTAAGATTCAATTCAAGATAATGCTTCGCCTTGGACTGATACGCTTTGTATAAACGGCCATCCACACCATATTGATTGATTGTCGCATCGATGGTATCCCTTGAAAGCATCACCTTCAAACCTTGAGCTTCCAATTTCACCTTAAGTGCTTCCGCTATTTTAAACAGGACATCTGCTTCGACTAAATCATCGACGGTACGACCACGATCCGTCACATTCCAACTGGTGGTGTTATGCGCAGGATCGATGTACACATCATAAATACCTTCTGTCTCTGATTCACTCGCATCCGTAACTTGCACAAAGAAGTAATGATCATCCAAAATCGACACATTTTCTTCGATGCCTTGAACAAGATCCTTATCCCCAATCAAGTCAATTCGTTTACCAGCGCCATTACGGCGGACTGTATAAAAAACATCATAGAGCTCATTCTCGCTGACCAATCTTTTTTCAATTAGATTATCCACAATGAAGACTTCATAGAACCCATTGGGCAGATTTTCAAGTGGAATCTGTTCATCCGCATTGCGTCCAAGCATATAGACCCATTCATTCTGATCGCAGACATTGCGTAGTTTCAAAGTCTTTCCGATAAAATAATCGGGTGTGGTATTGTCATAAGTCGCATTGAATAGATTGAGTGTTTCACCATAGTAAAGGTAATCTCTGATTTCCAAGACATCGGTGTATTGTTTCGCATTTAAAGTGGTTTGGGTTTGGGTGTAGCTGTAATCGCAAATCGTCAAACCGGTCTCCATCACTTCTAATTGCTTGGGAAATAATGCATTGAAAAGAATGTAGCCGAGAAGCACAAGCAGAATAAAAGACGGGATGAGCACCCGCCATTTCAATCGTCTTCTACCTTTAGGTACCAATCTTGGTTGATATTCCATTGAACCTCGCTTCTAATAGTCTAAGTTGCGTGGTGTCCTTGCGAATGGCAAGACATCACGAATGTTTTGCATGCCAGTGATATACATTAAGAAACGCTCAAACCCTAAACCGAATCCAGCATGTTGGCAACCGCCATAACGACGCAAATCCAAATACCACTTCAAGCTTTCCGCATGAATGTTCATATCATCCATCCGTTGTTTAAGCATGTCATAGCGTTCTTCACGTTGTGATCCACCGACCAATTCACCGATTGCCGGAACCAAGAGGTCACATGCCGCAACCGTCTTGCCATCATCGTTCAAACGCATGTAAAAGGCTTTGATGTCTTTTGGGTAATCCGTTAAGAATACCGGTCCTTGGACGACTTGTTCACAAATGTAACGTTCGTGTTCGGATTGTAGATCGGTTCCCCAATCCACTGGGAACTCAAATTTAACAGGAGCTTCTTTTAAATGCTCAATCGCTTCCGTATAGGTCATGCGTGCAAAAGGCATGTTTAGGACTTTATCCAAACGCTCTAATAAACTCTTATCGATGCGTTCGTTAAAGAATTTCATCTCTTCTTCCGCATTGTCCAAGACATATTGGATACAACTCTTGACCATATCTTCAATCAAATCCATGTCATCTGCTAAATCCGCAAACGCAATCTCCGGTTCGATCATCCAGAATTCACTGGCATGCCGAGCGGTATTGCTGTTTTCGGCTCTGAATGTAGGGCCAAAGGTATAAACGTCTCTAAAGGCTAAAGCGAAGGCTTCAGCTTGTAGTTGTCCCGATACGGTCAAACTTGCTTTCTTACCAAAGAAATCTTCTTCATAGTTCGCATCGTTGCGTGTCGTGACGGTAAAGACTTCACCTGCACCCTCCGCATCATTCCCTGTAATGATTGGGGCATGCAAGTAGACGAAGCCTTGGTCCTGGAAGAACTCATGGATTGCCATACTTAAGACGGAACGCACTCTAAAGACCGCACTAAAGGTATTCGTACGTGGACGCAAATGTGCGATTTCACGTAGATATTCGAAAGAATGTTGCTTCTTTTGAAGCGGATAATCCGGATCACATGCACCTTCGAGATTGAACGATTTAACTTCAATTTCAAAGGGTTGTTTCATACCAGGGGTCAACTTGAAGGATCCAATGACCGTCAAAGCAGTCCCTGTCAAATAACGGGTTGCTTCTTCGAATTGTTCCAAGTCACTGGCATAAACCAATTGGATACTGCGGAAATACGTCCCATCGTTCAATTCAATGAACCCAACATTTTTATTGTTACGGTTGGTTCTGACCCAGCCTTGAACTTGGACCAAATCCATGGTATCCAATTCAAGCATTGAACCTTCCTTGACTAATTCATAGCACTCTCTTACTGTCATTAATGCTTCCATATGTTCTCCTAAGAAATGGAATTGGTCTCAAAAACCAATTCTTGTATCATTGATACGACATCGACTGCTTTTACTTTCACACCTTTGGGAACTTGAATGTGTTCGTGTGTGAAATCCACGATTCCTTTGACACCTGCGTCGACTAAAAGATTTACAGTTTCTTGAACATCTTTTGAAACCGTTAGAATCGCGATGCGACAACCTTCTGGAATATGCTCTTTCAATTCACTGATTGGATAAACTGGTATTTCATACATCAATCCAATCTTATTGGGCTCAATGTCAAAGGCACACACAATTTCTCCAACCACATGATTCCAACGATTATAGTTCATCAAAGCTCGGCCAAGATTCCCCGCCCCGACGATAATGAGTTTCTCTTCAAATTGTCCACCCAAATGTTGATCAAAGACTTTGATCAATGCGGACACATCATAGCCATATCCTTGTTTACCAAGTGATCCTAGAAATGAAAAATCACGACGGATTGTTGTGGGTTCGATATCCACAAATTCCGAGAGTTCACGGGACATGATGCGTTGAACACCTAGATTATCCAGTTTACGCAATGCCTTGAGATAGACTGGAAAGCGTTGTAATGTAGCCTTTGGGACTGTTTGTTTTAAGTTGTTCATATTTTCACCTTATCTTAGTTTAACATAGCTGGCAAAGATTGTGAATATTTTAATAAACTTCACGCGTAATCCAAGCCAGGATTCGCACTTAAACTTAGATCTGCACGTACACCATGCTTGTATGCGATGCATGCGACCGCCCCGATCATTGCCGCGTTGTCGGTACAACACCACAACGGAGGAATTGTTATTTGCACATCCGAATATGTTTCACTTAAGCCTAAGACCAGTTCACGTAGACGTGAATTCGCCGCAACGCCACCAGCTAACACAAAGTGCTTCACAGGATAGGTATCCAATGCCAAACGTGTTTTAAGCATGAGTTCGCCTACAGCTGCTTCTTGAAAGGCATAGGCAAGATCTTCATGATTGAGGTCTTCGGTTTGTTTATGGACAAGTTGTAAGACAGCAGACTTTAAACCACTGAATGAAAAGTCAAATGGATTCTGTGTCTTGATTTTCGGTAGTTTATAGTGAGCTTTCCCAGATTTCGCAAGTTTGTCGATCATAGGACCCCCAGGGTAACTTAAGCCCATTACACGAGCGACTTTATCATAGGCTTCACCAATCGCATCGTCTTGTGTCGATCCAAGGATTTCGAAATCAAACTCATCTTTTAAATAGACAAGTTCCGTATGTCCACCAGACACGACCAACGCCAACATCGGATACGTCAGTTCAC
>JBLJAX010000222.1:0-7219 GCA_047637795.1 Erysipelotrichaceae bacterium
CATTGCGCACTTTGATTGTATTCGCTGTATTCTATTTTTAACAAAGATAAAATCAAGATGATGAGAAGCGAACTGATCAAAAGGGGATTAAAGAGACTGGTCTTAACCCATTTCTTTAGAAAATCCACTGTAAAATACATGAACAGGCTTAGAGCCAAGCCAAAGTACAGTGAATTAAACATGGTGTTTCTCCTTTGTGCGCATCAATATCTGCGTCGCATGGCCACTGACGACCATGACGATCAAGGTTGTCAAGAGGTTGATGATTACAAAAGGAAGCCAAATGCTTTTCAGACTTGGCCAGGCATTCATCAAGCCCACCAATGCGGGTATGTACAATACGGGCATGATATTTAATAGGAAAGAAGAAACATCTTTGATTTGATCGAGTTTGAGTAAGCCTGATTTTAACAAGACCACCAATAAAACCAAGCCATAGATTGTGGCTGGTATTTTAAAGGGGATGAGGTAGCGCAAAAGTTCGGCACTCAAGGTGATTAATAAGATGATGGTGAATTGCTTGATGTATTTCATAAGAACCTCAGAATCCATTATACAAAGAATCGCTTGATTTGAACGCTTTATTTTTGGGTATGTTTTTTCCAGAAAGTAATGGCTTCATGAATCCATCCTTCTGCTTTCGTATGGTTACCGAGTCCAAAACCATGGGCTACACCCAAAACAATCTTGAACACAAGCGCTGTTCCTTGTGTTTTCAATGCGTCCACTCTTTTCTTCATGAGTCGCGGTGGCGCAATCCAATCATCATCGCCTACAATGACATAGGTCGGTGCCTCATAACCGGACACATCCTCATGACCGGTATACGCCATGATCACAGCCGCAGCTTTAGAAGTCTCTTTTCCCCCGAAATAAGCGGTCCCATAGGAATCCACCAAGGCAATCATGCGAGCGCCTGCAGAACCACCCCAAAGTGAGTATCCATTGAAATCAATATCCAGTTCTATGGCATGATCATGAATCCATGTGAGTGCAGCCGCAAGATCTTCAACGGCATTGAGTTGCGAACCCACTCGATAGTGAAGGACGAAAGCCGCATAGCCCGCGTTATTCAACTCGATCGCAAAGGGAAAACCTTCATGGATGGACCCTACATATTGAAAGCCACCACCCGGACAAATCATGCCAAACTTTGCATGTACATCCACTTTGAAGTGATAGATTCCAACATCTTTCTTACGTGGATTTTTTTGAATCTCCAGATCGGTATAGATGGGATGGAACTGTATGGATCCTGCTTGAAAACGATCCTGCATGTCATTCAAACACATCGCCACATCCTTAGGATGAATATTTGAGTGGTACGGCAACAAGCGATACACATCGCGTACCTTAAGCGCATCCAAAGCGTTGAATGGAGGTAAAAGTATTTGCTTACATGTTGCGAACGCAGGCATGTTGATGAGGTCATTTAAAGGTGTATCGATCGTGATGGTCATAGAATCTCCTTTATCACTCTAATTATAGAGACTTGGTTTAAGTTATACAAATCGTCTATACTATTATCAAATGGAGGTCAATAATGAAGAAGACACTGTATATGATGCGGCATGGGCAAACATTGTTCAATGTACGCCATAAAGTTCAAGGAGCCTGTGACTCCCCCTTAACCGACTTGGGCATTGCCCAAGCGAGAATTGCACGTCGTTATTTTGATGAACGAAACATTAAATTTGATCATGCGTACGCATCCACATCAGAGCGTGCAAGTGATACCTTGGAATTGATCACAGAACTTCCATACAAACGATTAAAAGGTTTGAAAGAATGGAATTTCGGTAAATTTGAAGGTGAGAGTGAAGACTTGAACCCAAAACTCCCCTATGGAGATTTCTTTGTGGCCTATGGGGGTGAAGGCGAGATGGAGATGCGGCAACGCGTCGCAGACACGGTCATGGAGATCATGCGTCAAGATGGACATGAATCGGTATTGGTCGTAAGCCATGGGGCTTCGGTACGTCAATTCCAACGTTATTGGGCGCATACCAGTAATGTGGATCAAAAGAGTAAGATTGGGAATTGTTGTATCTTCAAATATAGTTTTGAGAATGATGTTTTTACCTTGTTGGAAATCATCAATCATGATTTCAGTGAATTGAATCAAGCTTTATTCACTTGAATATGTTCATTTAATTAATGAATTTAATTAAATCCGCTTAAGCACTTAATCCGTTAATCTTCTTGTGCTATACTTCATTTAACAAGGAGATAATCAATAATGGAAAAGAAACTGTTTAAATGTGAAGTCTGTGGTCAAATCTTAGAAGAAGGACAATTGGAAGATAAATGTCCAAAATGTGGAGCACCCCGTGAAAAGTTCCACGAAATGAGTGAAGAGGATACAGCTAAATCAATCCGCAGTGAGAAGACGAATGATCTTCATGCACGTTTGATTGACTTGACGAATAAGTTGGAAGCGTTGGCGGATGCAGGAATCGAAGATAATTTAGATCCATCCTGTGTCAATATCTTCAAACGCGCGAAGGCAAATGCGAACTTCTTAAGAAGATTGGCAAGAGCTGAAATCGCGGGTCATATCGCAAAAGGCAAGTGGTGAACCGAAAGGTCCACCACTTTTTCTTTAGAAGCTGGTGTCTTCGCCATTGGTGGCGATGACTTTTTTATACCAATCAAAGGATTTTTTCTTACTGCGATTCAGTGTACCCTTGCCTTCATCATCTTTGTCGACATAGATGAAGCCATAGCGTTTACGCATTTCACCCGTTCCAGCAGATACGAGGTCGATACAACCCCAAGGGGTATACCCGATAAGATCCACATGATCGATCTTGATCGCATCCAGCATCGCATCGATGTGTTGCTTGAGGTAATCGATCCGATAATCATCATTGATCGAACCATCTTCTTCGATCGTGTCATACGCACCCATACCGTTTTCCACGATCATGAGTGGTACTTGATAGCGATCGTAGAGATCATTCAATGACGTTCTAAGCCCAATCGGGTCGATGGCCCAACCCCAATCGGTGACTTTCAGATAAGGATTCTTACCACCAATTAAGATATTGCCTTCTGCCATTTCCAAGTTTTTACCTTCAATGGCTGAGAAGTAATAACTAAAGGCGATGTAGTCAACCTTACCCATATAAAGAATGTTTTCATCCTCTTTTTCCATGTCTGGGTGAGCCCCTAAGCGATCCCAAACCGCTGTGTTCACATTGGAATAATAACCACGGACGTGCACATCCCCATAATAGAAGACATTATCCATTTTATTGCGTCTTAAGATCTGGTCTTCGGGCGCACAGGTTGCGGCATAGACTTCTGGATACAGAAGCATGCATCCAATTTTGTTTTCTGGATCGATCTCATGACCTTTGATGACGGCCAAAGCACTGGCGACCAACATATGATGGGATGCTTGAACCATGGTCTTAGCCTTGTCTTCACCTTCTTGATAGACGATGCCAGCTTGGTGCCAAGGACGTGGTGAGATATAAGTCGCATTGATCTCATTGAACGTCATCCAATATTTTACTTTGCCTTTGTAGCGATTGAAAACGACTTCACAATATCGAACAAAGAAATCAACCAACTTACGACTGCGCCATGAACCATATTCCTTCACGAGATGAAGTGGTGTTTCATAGTGGGATAAGGTGACGATGGGTTCGATATCATATTTCTTGAGTTCATCAAACACATCGTCATAGAACTTCAATCCTTCTTCGTTGGGTTCTAATTCATCCCCATTTGGAAAGATCCGTGTCCATGCGATGGACATGCGGTAAGCTTTAAAACCCATTTCTGCAAATAAAGCAATATCTTCTTTATAACGATGATAGAAATCGGTCGCCACATGGCTTGGGTAATAAACGCCTTCGTGAATGTGGTCGTGAATCTCACGCGGAACACCATGGCGTGCACCTTTTTCCACATCCGCAATGCTTAAACCTTTACCGCCTTCATTATATCCACCTTCATACTGGTTGGCAGCGGTGGCTCCACCCCATAAGAAATCTTTACGTACTTGCATAAATTCCTCCATTTTTATCAGTATAGCAAACACTTGTGAAAAGTCCGTGAATAGACTAGAGTATCTTGAAATATTTCAACACATCCATGAAGACTTTATAGAAAATCATCAAAGCGATTACGGAGATCCCAAAGGCAAGATAAAAGGGATATTTTTTTAGGAGATAGGGAAGAATCAGAAAGAAAGGGAGTGTTGGTAGAATCATCCAAAAGATGGCAATGGAGAGTTCACTGACACTTTGAATGCTCTGTGTTTCCTGATAGAGCCAGATAAATGCCAAGAGACTGGTTAGAGGTAAGGAAGCGATCAAACCCCCTAAATTGGGGTATTTACGTGCTATGGTAGAGACAATACCGATGATGATGGCGGAGACCAGGGTTTTGATGATGAATTGTGCCATTTTAAGCTCCTAACTTGGTTTAATCGTACTTCTGTAATTAAGTGTTGACTATACTGTGTACAACACAGTATAATGTGATAAACAGGTGATGACAATGACAGAGCAAACCAATATCTTAATGAATTTGAAGCAGGAAATGAATCGAGGGACCTTGGTCCTTGCGGTTCTTTGTCAATTGGATGAACCACGCTATGGCTATGCCCTCATTGAGCGTTGTCAGGAAGTGGGACTGGATGTGGATCAGAATACACTGTATCCCTTGTTGAGACGCTTAGAGAAACAAGGACTGTGCGAGTCCATCTGGCAAGTTGAAGCGAACCGACCGCGTCATTATTACAAAATCAGCAGCTTAGGCATTGAAGTCCGTCGTGTCTTGATTCAAGACTACCAACAATTGGAAGGAGCCCTCCATGAACTCATCAAAACGCAATCTGCTTAAAGACTATGTCTATACCATTACGCACTATCTACCTCAGAAACAGAAAGCTGAAGTTTCAACCGACATCGAAGCGACGCTTTATGAATTGCTTTTAGAACAATTTGGCGAGAAAGAATATTCTGATCAGGAAGTTGAAACAGTGATTCGGGCATTTGGACATCCACGATTGGTGGCGGAGCGCTATCTCAATCAAAAGCCAAGTTTGATTGCGCCTGAACTTCTAGAGACCTATTGGTTTGTCGTTAAGATTGCCCTCATTGGAAGCAATATCGGTGTTTTCATCGCAAGAATGCTTACACAGGGATTGGGTTTTATTTCAATCTTGGGTGGAATGATCAATCTTTCTTTATCGGTCTTTGGAATGGTCACATTGATCTTCATTCTAGTTAATCAAAAGTTGGATGCTTATGAACAAAAAAATGACCAAACATGGTCACTCAATGATCTTAAAACATGGACGAGTGATAAACATCGCGTTAGTCACTTTGAAATTGCGTTTGAATCGATTTTCTTGGTTTTCATGGCTCAAGCTTTGATCGTTGATAAACCGTTGAGTGTTGTATTGGAAAATCATGTCCTATTCTTATTGGGGATGTATGTAGGTTTGAGCCTCGTATTGAATATTTACTTGTTGATCAAAGCCTATTGGACACCACGTCTACGCATTGTGTCGATTTCATTGAACCTACTTTTTGCTTATTTCCTCACACAATTCTTGATTGTTTTACCTGTCTTATTTAAGCCGATCATGCATATAAGAGGAGTAGACCTCTCGATACGCATTACTTCTGTAATTATCTTTATTGCGATTGCCTATGATGTCTATGATCAATTTAAACATTTGATTAAGAAGGATCATTGAAGCATCAAAATCAAGCCGACAAGATTGATGCCGATATTTGCCGATAAATGAATCAAATAAGAATGGGTGATCCCATTCTTTCCTTTATTTAAGAAGGAGAAGAAAAGTCCAACCAGGGTAAGACCAATTACGATGAGGACAAACAACCAAGTTTCAAACCATTGATTGATGATCGCCACATGATAAAGCGCGAAAAGAATAGCACTGATTAAGTGGGGAAGAAAGATGTTCTTATGTGCAAATATCTTGATCAGAAGAAAGCGAAAGAAAAACTCCTCAAGGACTGAATTGATCAAGATGATGTATAAGCTGACCCATAAGAAATTATTAAGATTCACCTTAACTTGTTGGTTTAATAAATCAGGGATATTGGATAGTGAGGTAAATGCACTGAGAATAAAATAAGCTGCTAAGATCACAAGAATAATGCCCATACAAAATAAATAGAAGCTCCATTTAACCTCAGTGAATTTAATTAGCACTTTAGGATCAAAGTGATCTTGAATCAAAAAGAAAAGGGGAACTAGGCCAAACATGATCACCTTGATCAGGCTCTTGATCCAATAACCCGGTTGAAGTGTATGATCCACGTAATATAACAAGACGAGCGCTGAGAAAACATAAAAGATCCAAGCAAACTTATGTTTTGTGAATGCATTCATTCTATCAATAACCTTCAATTTCAATACCGCAATGTTGCGACACATCCTCAAAAAGCAAAGTATCTTTATCGAATACGCTTAAGCGAATCTGACCCCCTAAACCTTCTTTGATGGTGTTTTTCATTTTGCCGTCTTGAGGTGATACAAGTTCTGCTTTTTCACTGACATGAACTTCTAATATCCAACGAATCTTGCCTTGTTTTAGGGTAAGCGTGAAACCATTGTCAGATTTTATAAGCTTAGATTTACGTGCAAATGTATACGTCGCCAAGCGTTGAGGATAAAGGGGATGGTTCAGTTGTGCGATCAAGCCTTCAAAGTGAAACAAACCAAATGGGATATCGGCTACGGAAACCATCAAATGTGTTTGTTTATTTTTAAAGTGATTGCCTTGAAGCCATATGTAGCGTCTTGGGAAGGAACGTCCCCAATCTTTCTCGATATAGCCTACATCTTGATCGAAAGTCCATTCTTCATTATTTATTCTAAGTTTACCATTGACCTGATGGTGCATGCTTACGACACCGTGGTTACATTCCATATTCCCCAGATATGCGAAAGGACCCATATCCAGTTGTCTAAGCATGGGGGTGATGATGCCTGAATCAATGATGCCTCGAGCCCCTTTATCAACACAATGCCCTTTGACTTCGAATGCACCTAAAAGACCACCGAAAGTTTCATCCTTTTCGATGATCAATACACTATGTTTGTCTTTGGATAGGTATGCGCCTGATGTCAAGCCTGCCATACCCGATCCAACAATGATCACATCATAAGCCTTTGGTTGCATAGAACCCCCATTAAGATAAGATTGGTTATCAAAATCTTAGCAGAT
>JBLJAX010000223.1:0-5371 GCA_047637795.1 Erysipelotrichaceae bacterium
GCTGCTTTAATCGAGAAATATGGTTTGACGGCTAAAGATGTTTATAATACGATCATGAAATCAATCTAACCTTAGCAATGCTAAGGTTTTTAAATGCAAACAATTTGAATTATTCTTAGATAAATGCTAAAGTTTAATGGTTAATATGCTTAACTAAAAAGGGGGTACGCATGCCACTATTTGAAGAATTTAATCATGCATTTCAAGCCTTGAATCAAGAACGTTGCATTCAGTTGACATACGATGCATTGTCTAATGAATCCATCCGTGTTGAAGACTTGTACGAAAATGTATTGCGTAAGTCATTATCGGTGTTGACAGATAAAGAAACCGATCCGACACATAAGATTTGGAAGGAACATATTCAATCCTCCATAGTTCGAACCATCATCGAGATGGCCTATCCTTTTGTGTTGAAACAACGTAAAGTCAATCTAAATAAAAAAGCCGCTATCGTATGTCCTGATGGCGAGCAACATGAACTTGGTGCACGTATGGTCAGTGATTATCTACGCATCATGGGTTATGAAACCTATTTCGTAGGAAGAGATACGCCACGCTTGGAATTCTTGGATATGATCAAAGTGCTCGATTTGGATGTCGTAGCGATTAGTGTCACCAATTATTACAATCTTTCCAAAGCACTACAAACCGTTGTGGATGTGAAAGAATATTTTCCTGAAGTGACTTTGGTTGCAGGCGGACGGGGCTTGGATGTGAATTCGGAAGTCTTGATCAAACATGACGTTTTGATCACGCATGATTTAAATGATCTGAAACGATATTTAGGAGGAAACGCATGAAGTTAGCCTATTCGATCGCTAAGCGTTTTCTTGGCTATAACAAGGGTCAAACGATCTTGATTGCGGTTGGGATCGCGATTGGGGTTTCGGTCCAAATCTTCATTGGTTTATTGATTTCTGGTCTTCAAGACAGTTTGATTGATAAAACGGTTGGAAGTACCCCCCATATCACGATAACACAAGAAGAAGAGTTAAGTTTTAAAGATTTTCACATTGATGGGGGTTCGTTTACGGCTGTCGCTTACCAAGCGGAGGGGCCTGCTTTCGCCTTAACAGATGAGGATGATGCGTCGGTATTGCTCAGAGGTTTGAGTGCTGATGGCGATAAATTGTACAAATTAAGTGATAAATTAATTGAAGGAAAGATGCCTACAGCGAAGAATGATGTCATCATCGGCTCTGGTCTAGCTGAAAAATTAAATGTTAAACTCAATGATGAGATGAGCTTAAGAACCATTGCGAATCAAAGTGTCGACGTGAAGGTTGTCGGCATCGTCGATCTCAAAGTGGATTCAATCAACAATTCATGGGTATTGTCCACTTTGCCCACTGCACAGAGTCTATTTGAAATCGATGATGAGATCACTTCCATTGCGATTCAAGTCGAAGATGTGTTTGAAGCGGATGTCTTGGCAGAAGGAATCAAATCATTTGAGGTTGTGGATGAACAGAATTTAAAAGTCGTGAACTGGAAAGATCAGAACGAAGACTTATTAAGTGGGTTGAATGGACAAAGCATTTCCAGTATCATGATTCAGGTCTTCGTCTTAGTGTCTGTAGTTTTAGGGATTGCAAGTGTCCTTGCGATTACCGTCTTACAGAAATCAAAACAAATCGGAATCTTGAAAGCCATGGGCATCACCGATAAGACTGCAAGTTGGATCTTCTTGTTTCAAGGCTTGTTGCTGGGCTTCTGGGGTGCCATCTTAGGTGTTTTGTTTGGTGTGGCATTACTTCTCTCCTTTACGACCTTTGCGCGTAATCCGGATGGAAGTGCTCTAATTCCAATCGCTTTTGATCCTGTGTTCATCGCATTCTCGGGATCCATCGCCATCCTTTCAGCATTGCTTGCGTCTTTCATACCTGCTCAACGTTCTAAGAAATTGAGCCCAATTGAGGTCATTCGAAATGGATAACATACTAGAACTTAAAAATATAACGAAATTCTATGGGGATAAGATCAAGACCCAAGTTCTATTTGGACTTGATTTGAGCTTTGAGCGTGGAAGTTTCAATTCCATCATCGGTCAATCCGGCAGTGGTAAGAGCACCTTGTTAAACATCTTAGGTACCTTGGATCGACCAACAGACGGAGACATTATCATCAATGGTAAGAATACGAAGTCTTTGAATGCGAATGCATTGTCTCGGTTACGTAATGAGAATCTTGGTTTCATTTTCCAATTCCACTATTTATTGCCAGAGTTTACAGCTTTGGAGAACATCTTGATGCCCGTACGGATTCTGGGTAAGAAAATTGATAAAGAAGTCATGGCTCGTGCGGAAGAATTGATTGAACTTGTAGGTTTGACAAAAGTTAAAAGTAATCTGGCAACACAGATGTCAGGTGGTCAGCAACAACGGACAGCGATTGCACGTGCTTTGATGAATCAAGCGGCAATCATCCTTGCGGATGAACCTACGGGTAATTTGGATTCTGATACAACTGAACAAATCTATGATTTAATGCGTATGATCAATAAGAAGTATCAAACGACTTTCATCATCATCACCCATGATCAAAGTGTGGCGGAGAAGACAGATCGAATCATAGAGATCAAAGATGGCCGAATTTTGATGGATGTTCGTAAAAATAAATAATTCTAAAGTCTCTTATTGAGACTTTTTGTTAAGATAGCTTAATCCATTCTTAATCTTAGCTGTGATAAAATAACAATGAAGTAGAGGAGGACTGTCTATGAATTTTATGAAACGAGCTTTTTTAAGCTTGATACGCCGCAAAGGGAAGTCGCTGATTCTTTTGATCATCATTTTTATCTTGAGTAACGTAATGGCAGGATCGATCGCGATCGGTCAAGCTTCACGTAATGTCGAGACGACAATGAAGCAACAACTTGGGGCAAATGCTTCAGTTGAAATGGATTGGGAGAAGATGCAGAATTGGACAGAAGAACAATGGCAGAATGTCCAATATGTCACACCTGCGATGGCCGATCAGATCGGTGCTTTGCCGTATGTTAAATACTATGATTACAATACGGAAGCTTATATCAATTCCACGAGTCTAAAAATGTATGATCCGAATATGATGGATCAAGAATATAATAATTTTCCACTGCGTGGCGTCAATTATGCCCCTGTGTTGGACATTGCGAACGGAACAGCCACTTTGGTTGAAGGCCGTGTTTTCAGTGAAGAAGACATTGTAAAAGCTAATTATGTGGTTTTGATTTCAGATAAACTGGCAGAACAAAACAACGTGTTCGTCGGGGATATCATTATGTTGAATAATGAATTCCAGATTTGGAAAGAAGGCGATGTCGTACCTGAAAAGATCACACGCGATATAGCTTTGGAAGTCATCGGTATCTTTAGTCCTAAGGTCAACACCAATCAAGAAGAGAATGGTGGTTGGATCGACTATACACCATTCAACCGTATGTATGTGCCAAATGGTGTCGTCAATGCGGAAAACCGTTGGATGACGGAGCAATACATGATTGCTTATCCAGATTCAGGGATTACGCCAGATCAACTTGAACGTGTTTATATCAATCCTGTATTTGTTTTGAACAATCCTGAAGAAGTAGAAAGCTTCAGAACAGAAGCGATGACCTATTTACCTGATTACTATAAAGTCATCGTATCCAGTGATGCCTACGATTCCGTTGCTGGACCGATCAAGTTCATTGGTTCCTTGTCCAATACAATCTTGTATGTCGCAATTGGAGCAACGATATTGATTCTTAGTTTGGTTGTCATTCTCTTCTTAAGAGATCGTAAACATGAGTTGGGTATCTACTTATCCTTGGGTGAAAGTAAGTCCAAGGTCATGGCTCAAATCTTAATTGAAGTCGTTGCCATAGCGATATTAGGGATTACATTATCCTTGTTTACAGGAAACAGCATCGCAGAAACGACTTCACAATCGATGATGGATCTCAGAGCCGGTATTGAAGGGGATGGATCGGACAATCCGATGCTTCGCCAAAATATGATTTACAACCCAGGAGGCATCACGGAAGAAGATGTCATGGAAGCGTATAGCATTCAGTTCTCTTGGGATTATGTCTTGATTCTGTATGGTGTCGGAGTGGGTACGGTCTTGTTGTCAAGTATCGCGCCAATGATCTATATTCTTCGTTTGAAACCGAAGAAGATCATGATGTAGGAGGGTGTTATGGAAATCATCAGAGTCGAAAACTTAAATTATTTTTACCAGGATGGCGAAACCATTCGTACCATTCTTAAGGATTTGAACGTGACCTTTGAAAAGGGTAAGTTCTACACGATTTTAGGGCCTTCTGGCTGTGGTAAGACCACGTTCTTATCTTTGTTAGCTGCACTGGATGAACCGAAGTCTGGGACCATCTATTACAATGATAAAGACATTAAAGCGATTGGATATGAAAAGTATCGTCGCAATATGATCAGTATCATCTTCCAAAGTTACAACTTGGTTCCTTACATGACAGCAGTTGAAAACGTCATGATTCCAATGGCCATTACCGAGAATGAGATTCCTAAGAATTCGAAGGAAGTTGCCTATAACCTTTTGGATTATATTGGTCTGACCAAGTCCAAAGCGAATCGTATTGTCAACAAGCTCTCCGGTGGTGAGCAACAACGTGTTGCGATCGCGCGTTCTTTGGCAAGTAATGTCGACATCATCTTTGCGGATGAACCAACAGGTAACTTAGACCAAGAGCTTGAGAATGAAATCATTGATGTCTTTAAAGACCTGGCTCATCATCACAACAAATGTGTCATCATGGTTACGCACTCCAAAGAGATTGCGGAAATGTCGGATGTTTCATATCAGTTGCGGAAGGGAGTGTTGAGTCATAATGAGTGATTTCTTAAGTAAGTTCACAAAAACCGAATATGACAAGACGGTTGAAGAAAAAGAAGTCTTGATTCAATCAGAGCCACCGCATAAAAAAGAAGATAAAGAAGAAAAGAAGTCTAAAGAAGAAAAGAAAAAAGAGAAAAAGTTGGCGAAGCAATTGGAGATGGTTCCCGAAGATATTGAGGAACCGACACCTGTTGTCGTAAGCACGCGTCGAAGTTCACATGTAGAAGAAACGACCATTGACCCAAGTTATAAAGCCAATCAACGTAAGAAATGGATTGGGGCAATCGTTGGAGTTGTACTCTTCATTGCATTGGGTACAGCGTTCTATTATTTCATCAATCAAGTCAAGATTCCGGATTATGTCGGGAAACCTGTTTCAGAGCTGAAAGCTTGGGCAAATCGTAATGATGTGACTTTGGAAATCAGTGAGGTGTTCTCACTCGAAGTCTCTAAAGATTACATTATTTCATTGGAACCTTTAGCGAATACGAAGATTCAAAAAGGTTCGAACATGAAGGTTGCGATCAGTAAG
>JBLJAX010000224.1:0-2796 GCA_047637795.1 Erysipelotrichaceae bacterium
TAGAGCGTTTTGAGAGTAAGGATCAGGTTTATTTCGTGTGTCCAAGCATTGAGCAAAGTGATCGTCCTACGAAAAGCGTTGAAGTCATAGCGGCTGCTTTAAGAAAAGGCTTACCATCGCATATTAAAATCGGTATCCTGCATGGCAGATTATCCGCTGATGAAAAAAATAAAGTACTGGAACGCTTTTATGCACATGATTATGATTGTTTGGTTACGACAACCGTTATTGAAGTTGGTGTCAATATACAATCTGCCAATACGATGGTCATTTACGACAGTGATCGCTTTGGTCTGTCTCAACTTCACCAATTAAGAGGTCGTGTAGGCCGTGGCAGTGTTGAAGGTCAATGTTACTTGTTGAGTGATAGCGAAGATGAATTGAGTCTTCAACGTTTAAATGTGTTGGTGGAGAGCCAAGATGGCTTTGAAATCGCGAATAAGGACTTGGCATTGCGTGGACCTGGTGAAATATTTGGTTTGAAACAGAGTGGTATACCAAGCTTCTTGATTGCGAATGTCGTTACGGATCAAGCAATCTTGATGACAGCTCAAAAAGATGGTCAGGAAATCATGCGAAATCCAAACAATTTTAAAGAATGGTTGGATCGATGCCGAAAAGAACTTGAAACCCAAGTGGTGGATTAAGGTATAATAATCGTATGAATCTACAAGAATGGCTAAATCAACATCAGATCAAGGTCAATGATCTTAAATCCATCGAACTGGCTTTTATCCATCGTTCTTATTTCCATGAGAACCCAAATCAATGTATTGAAGACAATCAAAGACTCGAATTTATCGGCGATGCCGTTTTGCAATTGTGGTCTGCAAACCATCTTTTTCATCTTGAGCCTAAATTGAATGAAGGCGAGATGACAAAATTGCGTGCCCAATTGGTATGTGAACAATCCTTAGCACAGATTGCTTTCAAACTTGAACTCAATCAATTTCTTAAACTTGGTCATGGTGAACGTATCGATCAAGGACAAAATCGCGATTCAACCGTTGCGGATATGTTTGAAGCTTTTCTAGGTGCACTCTATTTGGATTCTGGTTTTATGGTGGTAGATAAGCTCTTAAGTATGGTCTATCAAAATTTAGATGACTTTAAAGATGCACGTTTGGTCAAAGACTTTAAAACAGAATTACAAGAATACGTTCAAGCGGATGATAAGCGTACGATTGCTTATGTTTTGTTAAATACGAGTGGGCCATCCAATCAAAGAATTTTTGAGATCAGTGTTCAAATTGATGGCATTAGCTACGGTAAAGGAAAGGGCAGTTCAAAGAAACGAGCGGAACAAGCTGCTGCTCAAGAAGCTTTGAAGAAATTGGTGAAGTAAATGAAGCATGAACTGTTTTATGAGTCCATCGGTTTAAGTTATGAAGAAGCTGTTAAAGAAGCTGAACGTTGTTTGAATTGCCGTCACAAGCCTTGTGTTGACGGTTGTGTTGCGCATATGGAAATTCCATCGATGATCAAGGCCTTCCTTGAAGGTCGTGGTGACGAGGCCAAAGCGATTGCGGAAGCCAAGAATAGTTTTCCAGAATTTTGCGGACGTGTTTGTTATCAAGACATCCAATGTGAAGCCAAATGTGTTCGTATGAAACAAAACGCACCAGTTAAAATAGGACTGATTGAGCGTTATATCGCCGATCATTATGCTTCCGTTAAAACGATTGATGATAAGAAAAATAAGAAGTTTGCAATCATTGGTTCTGGACCATCCGGTTTAGCTTGTGCATCCACTTTGGTTCAAGCTGGATTTGATGTGACAGTATTTGAAAAGAAAGCGATCTTGGGTGGGGTTTTAAAGTTTGGTATTCCACCGTATCGTTTACCCAATCAAATCGTAGACAATCGCATCGCAGAACTTATGGATCTGGGTGTAAAGTTTCAAATTGAAGAGAACTTTGGAAGAACACGAAATTATTATGATTTGTTTAATGAGGGCTTTGTGGGAATGTATCTTGCCATGGGGGCTTCTAAACAGAACTTTGGTAAGATCGAAGGATCCGAGCACTATAAAGTCATTGGTTGGAAACAGTTTTTAAGCATCTTGAACATTGGCGAGAAATCGTTTCGTGAACATTTTGCCCACATCAAGAAGCTTTGTGTCGTGGGCGGTGGCAATGTGGCGATGGATGTGGCCATCAGTGCCGCTAAATTTGGCATCGAGACACATCTCGTCTATCGTCGTACCATCGACTTGATGCCTGCGCGTAAAGCTGAAGTTGAAGAGTGTCTACATCTCGGTGTGCATGTCCATGAGCTTTGTGATCCGGTTAAAGTCAGTGAAAGTGGTGAATCGATCCATGTAGAGTGCAAACGTACGCAATTGATCAAAGTGAATGAGCAAGATCGTGGAACAATCGTTGATGCGGATGGACGCTTTGATTTAGATGTTGACTTAATGGTCATGGCGATTGGCTCAAGTGTCAAACGTTTGAATTTTGAAGGTTTGGCTTTAGATGGTCAAGGTCGCATTTTGGTCGATGAACATTATGAAACAAATATACCGGGTGTTTTCGCAGCAGGTGATGTTGTCACGGGTCCTAAAACAGTGATCCATGCTTTGGCAGCAGGAAAACAAGCAGCTGAAAAGATCATAGAAAGATATCAATAGAAATGTTAGATTTGAAACCACTTATCGATAAAATGAATTTAGACTTGCTTGATCAAGTCTATTTCAATGATGCACATATTCAACGAATTCAATTTTATCGTGAGGAACGTCGTGTTGTTTTGGAATTGAAGTTAAAGCAGAATTTAACGTTTGATCTTTATCAAAAA
>JBLJAX010000225.1:0-3061 GCA_047637795.1 Erysipelotrichaceae bacterium
CCAGGTTACTACACCTTACTTTATCTTGAAGATGGTTATTTAGTGGAACAGGTTTCGGAAACCAACCAGATCTTAGAGAAGAGTGGACAACGCATTGCGGAAATCGCTCAATTAACATTTAGAAGTGAGGGCCAACAAATCATCATTGATGTGATACATAAGAATTTGGATGCGAAAGAGTATCGTTTCACTTTGATCAGTGAGGTGGGCTCATGAAGAAACAGAGTCAACGTTTATTGATTATGGAGATTGCTTTAAGTTTGGGTTTATTGATCATTGCCCTCAGTCTGAGCTTTGGTTTCTTCTACAGTGCACTTAAACAACATCGTGAAAACATCGCGATGCATAAGATGACAGAGACGATGCTTATGCTCAGTGAAGATTTACGAGACGGACAGAATGTGACAGTTGATACGAGCTTTGATGTGTTAGGTGAAATTGTAGATCAAGGCATGTATCATTTGACATCCATTCCCATTGAAGGGGGTCTAGAACTTCGACTGATGCATGAAGAAACAGTTCTTCTGGCTTGGCCAATCTGGACAGGAGGACAACCATGAAAAAACGTTTCTTCCTTTTTGGCGTTCCAACACTCTTTACAGTTTTTGTGATTTTAATGGTACTAAGCTTTGCGAGTCTGGCGTATCTCAATGTCAGTCAAGAGACAAAAGCAATGGCGCGTGGAAACGTGGTGCTCACAGAGAGTTATACGCTCTTGTATGAGGGTCAGACGAAGCTGGAAGAGCTTCAAAAAGACTTGGATGCTGGTATGCGTATTGCCGATTGGGTAAAGTTGCATAATTTGGACTATAATCGATTGGAACAGCGTGTTAAACTAGAAATGAACACAATAAGTTTAGGCTTAAAAATGACCATTGAAATCAAACAAGGACCTGAAGGACTCAAGCTTAAGGTCTTGGAACATCGCTTGGTTAATGGAATCGATCAAGATTATTCCCAGAATGGGAATCCCGTATTTGGAGGTTAGTATGAACATACAAGACATCATACAAAAAGCATGTGACGCTAAAGCATCCGACGTATTTATTGTTGCAGGGACACCGGTGGCCTATAAGGTCAAAAACGTTGTGGAACGCATCGATGATTACAGTTTGACTTCCCAAGATTGTACGATGTATATTCAAGAATTGTATCGATTGGCTCACAACCGATCAATGGTTCGTTTGGAAGAGCGTGGCGATGATGATTTTTCATTTTCTTTGGCACATCAAGCACGTTTACGTGTCAATGTCTACCAACAACGTAACTCGTTTGCGGCGGTCATTCGTTTGGTGCAATTTGAGATTCCAACGGCTGAAAGCTTGAAGATTCCCCAGGAAATCACACGCTTTGCCCAGTTGACCAAAGGCTTGGTCATCTTCAGTGGTCCAGCAGGTGCAGGGAAATCATCCACACTTGCGGTTCTTCTGGACATCATCAATCGTGAACGTTCGGGTCATATCGTGACCATTGAAGATCCAATTGAATTCTTACACAAACACAAAAAGAGCTTAGTATCCCAACGTGAAGTGGGCAGTGATTGCGACACCAGCACGACTGCTTTGAAAGCAGCCTTACGTCAAGCCCCGAATGTTTTGTTTATCAGTGAAATGCGTGATTTAGAAACGATTTCCTTGGCGATCACCGCTGCGGAAACAGGTCATCTCGTCTTCACGACCTTACATACCTTGGGGGCTGCAAATACGATCGATCGCATGGTCGATGTGTTTCCTGCCGCTCAGCAACAACAAATCCGTGTCCAACTCTCAATGGTTCTCGAGGCGGTCATTTCCCAACAACTCATCTCCTTGAAGAATGGAGAATTGGTTCCTGTGTTTGAAGTCATGATCAACTCGCAAGCCGTACGCAATCAGATCCGTGAAGGGAAGACCCATCAATTGAAGAACTCCATTGCGTCATCTTTAAATGAAGGCATGGTCAGTATGGACCAAACGCTCTTGGAATACGTAAAAAAAGACCTCATCACTGAGGATGAAGCCTTATTGCATAGTTTTGAGCCAGAAATTTTAATGAAGAAGTTTCAATCCAGTAAAGCATAAACAAGGGCGCCACCGCGTTTGGTCGATTTGAGCCAGAGCGCGATGTCGATGGCGAAGAGTTTGTTGTCATCGATGATGTGGACGTAGACTTCGGGATGATCATCTAAACTGTCTAAGCCACTGATGATGACCCAATGCCATTCATCCAGTTTCTTTTCTTCACCGTTATCAAGATTTAAGAAGGCAATAGGGACTTGATGAAGTAACGCAGTTTCAATGAAAGCCATGACTTCATTCAATGAAGGCCGTTGGCTTTTTTCTTTGGGGATTTCAATGTGTTCAATCGTACCCTTAAGCTGATGGGCATCAAAAAACTTCTGTAAGCCTTCTGTAAACATGGAACGTTTGTAGACTCCTTTAAGGGAGGGTGTGACATATTTCCACATCGTATCCATCAGTGTTAAAGCTTCTTCACGATTGAAAATCTCGCTTTGAGATGTCATTGTATAAATCAAAGTACTCGCCGCGGTAGGACCGCAACCTGAAAGACGTTGCCACTTTGTTTTGTACCATTCTTGGTTCAAACCATAGGCAAGGTTCTCTTCGGGATCGTGTTTGAGTTTATCGATATTTAAGCTAAGTTTTTTCATTAAAATCATCTTAGCATAATTGGTATCATTTAAGTATTCTAATGCCATCTATGCTAAAATACAGGCATAAGAGGACATCCCATGAACATTATTACCGATACAGGTTCTTTATTGAGCCGAGACAAGGCCAAAGAACTTGGCTTAGAATTATTGCCTTTACAAGTAGCGGTCAAAGGTAAGAGTTACCGCGACTATTTTGAAATCAGTGCAAAGGATTTTGTGGATATGATAAAAGATGCCATTCTAGCATCGTCACAACCTGCAATTGGGGATGTGATGGAAGTGTATGAGCGTACGAAAGATGCATTGCACATCACAATGGCAAAGGGTTTGAGTGCGACCTATGATTCCGCAGTGGGTGTATTGCAATCTTTGGATCGCCCCGATATCACGATTTTCAATTCAAAAACC
>JBLJAX010000226.1:0-4168 GCA_047637795.1 Erysipelotrichaceae bacterium
AAGCCAACTCTGAAAGTTTCCGATTGATGACATAAGGGTCATTGTTGGAACGTCTCCTGACTTCCATGCTCTGTTCCAAAGGCAGTTGACTCCACGCGCTATTGTAATGCTCCATTTCAAGTCGCGTATACTCCTCTTCTTCAAAGTCCACAACACCTTGAACACGTAAGCATTTCGCATAAGGATCATTGACAGAGGGAATGACTTCAAGCAATCTGATCTCACATTCCCAACTTCTTCCGAAATCATACAAATATTGGATGATGCGATTTTGATTTACCAATGACTTCAACCTAAATTCCCGTTCATTTAAGAACAATACACCTACGAAAGCATCGATTTCAATCTCATCATCCACTAAAATAATCATCTTGCCGCTTGCATCTTCGGTCTTGAATCGATGTAAATGTGAATTTGTCCAACCAAACAGAGCTTGAATCATCGTATGAAAAACACTGAATGTGATTATACTTGGTACTTGAAGGATACGATAACAATCCTCTTTTTCAAGCAAACGGACCTCAAACACATAGGCTTCATAATGAATCGCAGATCCATACAGATCATTCAACATCTGTATAAAATCATTAAAAGGTCTTCGATCTACTGAATAGAACTCATTCATACTTCGAATAAGATAATTTGGATCAAGCTCTAAATCATAATAGAGTGATCGAATCTTGTATGTATTACCAATGTGATTCAATACTGCCACATGTTTTCGATTACGCAACGCATGATAGGTGTTTGCTCTCTCATGATCGAAATATTGAAGAATAACATGTTCATCCACACCAAACTCAATCAAGTAGTTGTGCAATGCCCGTTCAAGAAGCTCATCCAGGTTTTTGAAGTCCTTTTTCTTAGAACCATAAACAATTAAACTAAGGGCTGTTTTCTCATGTACAAAAACGATTGCCTTTCGATGTCCGATTTGAATTTCATTCACAATCCAGGCAAAACGATCATCATAAACACATTCTTTAAGCTCAAAATCCAACTTATCTACAACTTTTCGCGTACAGACAATATGCATATGAAGTTTCCTTTCAAAGGTTTCATCCCGATTAAGACACGATTCTAGCAAATATAAGAAAATGTACGATAACCCTTGGTTAATGATCTCAACAGATACACGTATATTCAGTGTTGTTTAACTCATTATACAAAATAAAAGGAGCACGATAAAATGCTCCTTCGTATTTATTCGTAGTAATAATTCTCTAATCCATTCAACTTGAAGAGTTCCAAGAACACTTCAACGGCATCTTTCACTTCTGCGATTGCTTGAACATTGATGTTCATACGCTCCCAAGCAGAAGCTAAGATCTTACCACTGGGCACACCCAATTGAGTGAGTCTTTCTTCAGTGATGTCTGTTTCCAATTGATTTGGATTTTGATTGATGGCTTCATTGTAGGCTTTCATCTTTAATAAACGGGCATCGATTTGAGCTTGTTTATCTTCACTCAAATCTGCCTTCACAAAGATAGCCGCTTGAGGATAGTTGTCCTGTCCTGTTTTGCTGGACCATAATTCTTGAAGGTCGCTGAGGATGCTTAATTCTAAAGCTGGCGTCAAGCTCTTGGCTTTTGCGATGGTTGCCGTAACCAAAGGTTCCGCTAAAAGTCCAACCTTGTATTGACCCGCTAAGAGTTGACCTTGGACATCGGTAACCGACGCAAAGGCTTCAGTGCTTTGATTCAAGACTTGTTTGAACACAAGACCTGGGACAGCTTGTTCCCCAAAGATGGCAACGGTTTCTGCATTGATGTCGGTATTGCTTGGACCCACTAAGTAGAGATTACCCCAAGTCACGACGGCATAGAGTCGATATTGGTTCTCACCCTTCTTGCTTAAGGCAGCCCCAAGATTGACCGGAGCGATGATCATGTCCTGCTCACCCTTGATGAGTTCCGCACTGATGACATCTGTCCCATCCACAAACTCAATCTGATCCTTTGCTTCATCTAAAAGTGGAATCAAACTGAGCGCAGGTGCCCCCTTAGGGGAGAGAATCGTTAGATTCTCCCACTCCAAAGGTTTAGCCTGACATCCAAATAGAATCAATAAACTAAGAATGACGCTGATTAATCGCTTCATTTTAGCGTTTTTCCTTCACTTCACTGAGAAGATGTTTGATCATATCTTCAACTTTAACGGTTTCACTCGCTTGTGAACCATAACGACGACAATTGACTTCTTTATTCTCAACTTCTTTATCCCCAATGGTTAATTGAACAGGTACTTTCTTCATTTGAGCTTCACGTAAGCGATAACCCAACTTTTCATTGCGTTCATCCACTTCAACACGGAAACCTAAGGCGAGAAGTTGATCCTTCAATTCATGCGCAAAGTCATGATGGATTTCAGGATTGACCGGTAAGATACGGATTTGATCCGGAGCCAGCCACAATGGGAATGCCCCTGCGTAGTGCTCAATCAAGATCCCGATGAAACGCTCAACGGAACCAAAGATGACACGATGCAACATGATCGGTCTCTTCTTAGAACCATCACTGTCCACATAGGTCAAATCGAAACGTTCTGGCAAGTTCATATCCAATTGGATCGTACCACACTGCCATGCACGTCCTAAGGAATCTTGAAGGTGGAAATCCAACTTAGGACCATAGAATGCCCCATCCCCTGGATTGACCTTGACACTGTGTCCAGACTTCTTACAAGCCGATTCTAGGATACGTTCGGATTCATCCCATACTTCGATACTTCCGATGTATTTCTCTTCAGGACGTGTTGAGAGTTCGATGGAGTACTGTAGACCAAAGATCTTATACACACGATCGAAGAACGCAATCAAACGTACGATTTCATCTTCAACCTGATCTGGTGTCATGTACAAATGCGCATCATCTTGAGTGAAGGTACGCACTCTAAACAAACCATTGAGTGCACCACTTGCCTCATGACGATGAACCAAACCCAACTCACCCACACGTAAAGGCAGATCTTTGTAGGAATACAAACGATTCTTATACACCAACATGCCGCCTGGGCAATTCATTGGCTTAATGGCAAACTGACGATCATCCACATCACTGATGTACATGTTTTCTTTGTAGTTGAACCAGTGACCTGATACTTCCCACAATTCTTGAGACAACATGATCGGTGTCTTGATGAACTCATAGCCTTCTTTGGTATGTTCCTCATACCAGAAGTTCTCAAGGATGTTTCTAAGAATCATTCCCTTGTTCAACCAGAATGGGAAACCAGGACCGTATTCACTCATCATGAAGAGTTCGAGTTCTTTACCCAACTTCTTATGATCGCGCTTCTTCGCTTCTTCCAAGAGGTAGAGATGATTATCCAAAGCTTCTTGTGTATCAAACACAATACCATAGACACGTTGAAGCATCTTGTTATTGGCATCGCCCTTCCAATACGCCCCAGAAACCTTCAAAAGTTTGAAGAATTTGATTTGTTTGACAGTTTCCACGTGTGGACCACGACACAAGTCTTCAAACTCACCTTGTTTATACGTAGAAATAGTGACACTTTCCATATTGTGGATGAGATCGAGTTTGTAGGGATCATCCTTGAAACGCTCCAAAGCTACTTCCTTAGAGATTTCTTCACGAACGATTCGCTTACCATCCTTTGAAATCTTCTTCATCTCCGCTTCGATTTTCGGAAGATCGGACTCACTCAAAACCACATCCCCTAAATCAATGTCATAGTAAAACCCTTCTGTAATAACGGGTCCTACCCAAAACATCGCTTGTGGATACAAACGCTTCACTGCCTGCGCCATCAAATGCGCTCCGGAGTGATTCAATACATTCAATTCCGCATGCTCTTTAATATTGATCATTCTACGATCCTCCTTTTAAATAAAAAAATCCCATCCAAAGGACGAGATTCTCGCGGTACCACCTTAATTCAAAGCAAATGCTTTGCACTCATCGTTAACGTCGATCAAACGGGATTCTTTCATGAATCCACCCCTTAAGTGGTAATCAATTGAGCTCAGGAAAGTTTGCACCAAACACTTTCTCTCTGTACAAAGCACCAATCATCATGTCTTAAGCATTGGCTATGTCTAGAGTTTAAGCCAAAAGGAAATCAATGTCAATATGGATACTTTTACCGACCGCATTATAATACTTAATTCCGTTTTCCTAGGAAAACGGAATTAAGTATGAGA
>JBLJAX010000227.1:0-7891 GCA_047637795.1 Erysipelotrichaceae bacterium
GAGTATTTGAAATCTACTTCTTCAATTGATCTTCCCAAACTTCTTCTTTAAACCCCACCAACACAAGCTCATCCCCAATCAATAAAGGTCTTTTTACCAACATGCCATCTTTAGCCAAGATTTCAATGATCTGTCCGGTGGATAAATCATCTAAATGATCTTTGACACTTAACAAGCGATACGACTGACCACTGGTGTTAAAGAATTTCCGTATCGGAAGCTTGCTTAATGGAATCCATTGGTTGAGTTCTTCCATATTGGGACGATCCTCTTTGATATCTCTATAGGCGTAGGATATCCCTTGACCATCCAACCACTTCCTCGCTTTCTTGCAGGTACTGCAATTTGGATAACAGATAAATTGATACGTCATCGTTCACCTCTTATTTGTTAAATGATCCAATCTCAATGAGATTTCCTTCAGGATCCGCCACATAAAAGGTACGTTGCCCCCAAGGCATGGTCTTAGGCTCCATAATCGATTGAACACCGAGATCCATCAAGCGCTTATATTCCTCATCCACAGCCTTATGATTCTCAACCGCTAAGGCCAGTTCCGTATGCCCTTGAATGGGTGTCGCGTAGTCATAATGCCTTAAAGTCATCTTCTCAAAATCATTTCGTCCATACAATAAAAACAAAACCCCATCCTTAATAAGATAAACATTGGAGCTTTGCTCCTCCTCTTTGATTTCAAAGCCTAAGACATCACGATAAAAGCGAATCATCGTGGGCATATCTTTTACAAAGAATCCAAATCCTTCCAACTTAAGCATCATTACTCCACATCATAGATTGGCGTGATCACAGGCTTACCTTCACGATCCAGCAATACCGTTAAACCACCAGAGTACCCTGCCGCATGATAAATGTAGTTCACACCGGTTTCCTTATCCACCCAAATCTCCATCACCGTTAATTGACCTTGTGAATAGGTCTTTACAAAGCGTTTATTGTTTGCCATAAGTCCATCCTTTTGTATCAATTATAACGCTTAGGACAGCCCTTTGCTTAAAGCTTAGAAAAATAGCCTTTCGGCTACTGATTTAAGATCTTAGTTTTACGGACAAAGCGAACTTTCTTGCGGAAATGACGAATACATTGATCGATCACTTCCTCATTCTGGCTAAAACCCATGACTACGGATCCACTGCCCGTCATCATGCTCACATCACAACCCAGTTCTATTAAGTTCTGCTTAAGTTCTTGAATTTCAGGAACCAACTCCAAGGCACGTGCTTCAAGACTGTTTCCAATACTCTGACAAAACGCTGGGTAGTTATTTTGTTCCAAAGTTTCTTGAATCTTAGACACATCCGGATGAACCATCGTCTCGAAGTTTAAGCCATCAAAGGCTTTCTTTGTCGAAACACCCTTACGTGGTTGTAGGAGGATGATCCACACATCCAAGTGATTGGTAAAGAAACTCAACTTTTCCCCAATCCCCTCAACCAAAGCAGGTTTCTCAAATAAGCAGAAAGGCACATCCGCTCCAACCTTGAGCGCCAGTTCAATTTTCTTCTCATCACTCAATTTCCAATTGAATAAACGATCTAAATAATTAAGGACCGCAGCCCCATCACTACTCCCGCCACCTAACCCCGCTTGGGAAGGAATGTGTTTATAGAGTCGAATTCTAAATTGCTCTGTGAAATGGAACTCTTCACGACACACCTCAATCATTCTTAACAAGGTATTCTTCTCTGGTGCGATTCGAAAAGGCGGAACACATTCAAAAACAGCGGTGTGATAGGGATGAATCTCGATCAAATCATGAAGTTGAATTGGAACCATGATGCTTTCTAAATCATGGTAGCCATCTTCACGACGTCTGATGACGTTCAAGCCCAGATTAACTTTAGCGTACGCTCGACATTTCATAGATCTGTCTCCATTGGTCCAAAGTCAAAGCTTCAGCACGAATGCTTTCGGATAAATTCAAATCATTTAAGATGGCTTTGATGTTTGGCACATCTTTCAAATTATTGGTTAAGGTTTTGCGACGTTGGACAAAGCCTTTTTTAACTAAAGCAAAGAATGGCTTTAAACTTGCCTGATCCACATCCTTGCGTATCAATTGAACCACCGCGGAATCCACATTCGGTGCAGGATGGAAGACATTTGGCGGCACTTTCATGACCATCTTGATATCACACAGTGTCTGCAAGATGATGGAGAGGGCATTGTAGTCTTTGGTATTCACCTGTGCATTGAAGCGATCCGCTACTTCACGTTGAACCATGATCGTTATGGTACGGATGCTTGGTAAGTCTTCGAGGATATGAAAAAGAATCGGTGTGGTGATGTAATAAGGGAGATTCCCCACACAATGGCTTGCCTGTGTCGCTTCGATTTCCTCGGCTGTGGTTGTAAGGAAATCCTTCTCAATTACAGAGAGATTTTCTTTCTCATGGAATTGCTCATCTAAAACCTTGATACAATCCTTATCAATCTCATACGCTGTCACATGCTTGGCAATCATCAGGAGTTGTTCCGTAAGTGCCCCAATTCCAGGACCGATTTCAATAATGTTTCTGTCTTGTGCATCGGATAGACGTGCAATCTTTTCCACAATCTTGGGGTCAATAATAAAATTCTGTCCAAATTTCTTTTTGGCCGATAGTTGGTGTTCCCGAAGGATCTTTATGGTTTGTGCATGAGAGCTTATGGGTTTTTGCATGAGATTAATTTCTTTTCTAAGTCATCTTTCGTAAGATGTTTAAATTGACATTGTTTCAAAAAGCTTTTGGCATTGCCTTCTTGAATGTGTAAACAATTTGCGAGTTGTTTACGCAAGACTTGGCTTTCAGGATGTCCACTCAATTTGAGATCAATGAGATCATTGAGTGTTAAATCCGATGTTTGATCATCCAAGGTATAGAGATTCTGAAGCGCAACGAGGATATGTTCGCTCGAAGCGTGTTCAACCCCAACTTTATGTTTATAACGAGCGACACTCGAGGGTAAGACCGCATGTTTAAGTCCTGGAATCTTATCATCCAACAGGGCTCTTAAACGTTTCCCTGGATTATCTGGGTCTGTAAAGACAATAACACCCGAAGTCGCTTGCGCTTCTTTGATTAATTCAATCGTCTTCGCCTTGATATGGGACCCATTGGTAATGATCACATTGGCTTCCACGGCCTTTAATATGGCTTGCTTATCGTGATAACCTTCGACCACAATCATTTCTTTTATCTTCATCGTGCTTATTATACCATTCACGACGATAAAAAAAGTACTTCGATACAAACCCTAAGTTTGTATTCTGAAGTACTAACGACACACCCTCTCACCTGAACTATTCTTAGTCCATTTTAAGAAATTCACCACTGTAACCTTCGTATTTGCCGTACGTTTGTTTGTCACCACATTTATATTTTTTTCACTTCCGACAAATAAATCCAGTTTGTTCGTGGTGATTGCGCCTCCACGATCGACTACGATCGCTTTGAACGCCACCCCTGGTGTTAAGCCCATACCACTAAAGGTATGATTTGAAATCTCTAAAACAGTACAATTTGGGAAAGCTTTATCCGCTGCGAGGATATAATAGCCATCGTAGGTGATTCCTTCTCTCCACGAGCCATCCGATTGACGAACACTGGTTCCATTCAAACGAATGCCTGCAGAAGTTCCAGCCGCCCCATCTAAGCCAATGCCACAGCCTACACAATCAAAACCATATTTGGTAATGATGCGTGCATTGAAGTAAGCATTCTTGACGACTTTCGCGCCGTATTGATAGATGGTTGGTTTCCCTTCAATATACACTTCTGAATCGGGTATGAATTCTTTTGATAGTAGATTGCCTTCACTATCATAGGTCGAACGATAGCGAGTTTCCGTATAGCCGTAGCTACCTTCACTCACTTTAGAGATGAGCCATGAATAACCTGTTCGCGAGTCATCCATAGGTTTAAGGACTGTTTTAATTGGTGTCGTATCTAAAGTAGTCTCAACGCTCTCTTCAAACGTAAAAGGCGAAACAATGGACGCGCTCAAGATTGCCGTATCTTCACTTTTCTGAAGTACAATCGTCGTGCTCTCCGTCGTTTGTGTACATGACGTCAGGAATATAAGCGCCCCGAACAACCATGCTTTCTTAGTTTTTATCAATCGTTTGTCTCCTTTTTGATGACTTGGTGATTTTAGCACATGTTTTTCCATATGGCAAATTTTTAGCTTACTTTACAGTCAGTTTGGCTTAAAACAAGGATTTTTTGATGATTTTACCTGTTATTTTGACGATGAACAGACATAATTTTGGTTAATTCTATTTAATCTAAGATAATAATTGTTGACATAATGTATATAATACTTTACATTGTGTATATATTGATAGACATTATAAGGAGGAATCGATGATGACATATCAAACAAAGAAGACAATGGTCAGTTTATTGGCAAGCATAGCCATCCTGATCAGCTACTGTATTTCCGTATATAACGATATCTCAAAAGGTCTGACACTTGAAAATGATGCGACTTTCTGGGCAAAGAAGATGTTAATCTTCATCGCAATTGGCGTTGCCATAAACATTATCTCTTTCATTGTATTTCACATTTTGTTGTCTGTAAACTTGTCTGTTAAAGACAGTATGAAGGACAGTAAAGAAATCAATCGTAAACTCGAATTAGAAATGGTCGAAGATGAAATGGATAAGTTGATCGAACTCAAATCTCTCCGTGTAGGCTACATTATCGCCAGTACAGGCTTCATTCTTGGCTTGATCTTACTTGCATTCAATACATCCATTGCGATTGTGTTGAATATTCTCTTTCTATCCTTCTTCGTTGGAGCCATCGCGGAGGGCATTTCCAACCTATTCTTCTATTTCAGAGGTATCCGCAATGCCTAAGAAATTTAACATTACGAATAACGTCCGTACGCTTCGCTTCTTTGCGAACGAAATGACCCAAGCTGATTTAGCCGAAAAAGCTGGTGTTTCACGTCAAACCATCATGGCGATTGAATCAGGCAAGTACGCACCCACTTTGGAGTTGGCGTTTCGGATTGCGGATGCCTTCAATGTGTCGATTACTGAAGTATTTGGGGTTGAAGCCAAGGAGGAGTCAAAATGAAAGCTTTGATCTATAAAAATAAATCATTTAATTTTGAAGACATTGATCAACCTGTCCCATCTAAAGATGAGATTCTTATCAAAGTCATCAATACATCACTTAATGCAGGCGATTATCGTTTGATACAGTTAAACTCAGGATTACCAAAGACAGGTATCTTGGGGAATGCGATCGCTGGCATCGTGGATTGCATTGGAACAGAAGTAAAAGACTTCAAGCAAGGCGATCGTGTTGTGGTGGATACTTCGGATGCGGGCTTTGGTGGTTTGGCTGAGTATGCCATCGCAAAGGCAAGTTCGTGTGTAAGTATTCCAGATTCAGTTTCTTTTATCGATGCCTCCGCGTGTCCTGTCGCATCCACAACAGCTCTGCAAGCTCTCACCCTCTTTAAAACAATCAAACACAAGGATAAAGTCTTGATCATTGGTGCTAGTGGCGGGGTTGGGACCTTTGCCGTACAACTTGCCAAACATTTTGGAGCACAGATGACAGCGGTATGCAGCGCGGGGAATGTCGATTTAATGAACCAATTGGGTGCAGATATCGTCATTAATTATAAGAAGGATGATTTACATACTTTGAATGAGACTTATGATTTGATTCTTGCGATCAATGGAGCTTATCCTTTATCTTTGTATCGAAAGCTTTTGAATAAGGATGGGGTCTATGTCATGGTTGGCGGACCCATCAAGCAGTTCATAATGAACATGCTTCTATGCCCAATCTATTCACTCGGTAAAAAGAAGTTCAGAATTCTCAATTCGAAATCCAATCCAAATGACCTTAATCAAATTATTGAGCTCGTAAGTGAACACAAGATCCAGCCATACATTGAGCGTGTCTATCCTTTCAATGAAGCAATCGAAGCGTTTAAAGCTTTCGAAAAGGGACATTCAAGAGGAAAGATTGTAACCCAAGTGTCTGATCATTAAATCATTTATTATCAAATGTGGAAAATATGAACTTACTCAAATAAAATTTAAAAGGTCTAGAACTTCTGCTTCTAGACCTTTAATTTGATCAACATAATTAGTAGCTAAGCTTTAGAATCCTAACGATCTCATCATGACTCAATACTTTATATCCACCTTCCAAAATAAATGATTTCTGTGCGATTTCTTCGAACATTGCTTCTGTGACACCTAAGTCTTTGATACTCATTTCAAGTCCGATCTCACGCATATAAGCCTCCATACGATCTAAACCTTCATGTGCAATTTGCTCATCTGTTTTGTCCTGCACTTCCACATTCCACACGTTGATCGCATAACGTTTGAATTTAGGCAAACCTGCTTGGAGAATGGATTGATAATAAGGAATCGAGATTGCGGACAAAGTCATTCCATGCGTCGCATCGGTGTAGGCTCCAATCGCTTGACCGATCATATGGACCATCCAGTCACTTGATTTACCTTTACTTATTAGCGTATTCAAAGCCCAGGTCGAGGTCCACATGATATTTGATCTTGCTTCATAGTTCAAAGGGTCTTTGACTGCTATACGTGAACTGTGAATCAGTGACTTTAACAAGCCTTCCGCAAGATAATCCGACGTATTGTCATCAAATCCAGAGAAATACTGCTCAAGTATATGCGACATGATATCAAAGAAACCTGCAATCATTTGATAGTGCGGTACCGTAAAGGTATAAACAGGATTCAAGATCGCAAACTTTGGAAATACGTTTTCATTGAATACATGTCCGATTTTTTGTTTGGTCTGATGATTGGTAATAACCGAGCCCCCATTCATTTCAGAACCTGTCCCTACCATCGTAAGAATACAGCCCATTGGTACAATTTCATTGTCCACATCATCAAATCGAATGAAGTATTTCTCCCATGGATCATCATTACAATGAACAGATACTGAAACTGCCTTTGCATAGTCGACAACCGATCCACCACCTACTGCCAGTATGAAATCAACTTCATGCTTACGTGCGATTTCCAAGCCTTCATTTAATTTATCAACCGTTGGATTCGGCATGACACCTGCATCTTCGAATACAGCTTTCCCGTTTTCTTTAAGTATTTTAAGCACATCATCATAGATGCCATTCTGCTTGATTGATGAACCTCCATAAACAAACAAAACATTCTTACCAACCTTAGACAATTCTACGTGTAGGTTTGCTAATGCGTCTTCTCCAAAATACAATTGCGTTGGATTTACATAACTGAAATTTCCTAGCATATTTGACTCCTTCTCATGTTTTGCACATGACCATTTTTATAGTAGATGCTAAAGATGACTTTAGGTCAAGAACAATCTTTACCATTCTTTGTTTGACTTGATTTCATTTATAAGTACTGGATGATTCACTTCATTCTTTATTCGTATATTTCGATTGTGACGATTGTACCATCCTCGATTTTACTTAAATTGTCCAATCCCTCTACAATGGTTCCCAATTGAATCACCCCTGTAGAATAAGAAAAATCTTTATAATATACAGCTAAATTTCCCCAAGGCGCATAGTAACTGAAATCACCCGTTTTTGGTGTCATTCCGCTTGGGGCATTTTCAGTAGACAATTTACTTGGTAATGAAGTAATCTTTTCGGTTTGATTGTAGTCTTCAAACGGAAGTTCAAGTGGCAATAAGTTCAAAAAGTCGTTTACACTGTGATTATCCAACATTTCTACCAAGATTTCTTTATCTTCATACAACAGTTTAAGTTTCGTGACATTCACACGCTCAATCTCCTTTTCTTCATTTTCAGGTTCTATCTTCACACATGTAGTGAAGGCAAAAAGAACAAATAGAGCCATTATCCATTTGCATCGGCGCATATGCTTCACTT
>JBLJAX010000228.1:0-2728 GCA_047637795.1 Erysipelotrichaceae bacterium
CCTTGTCTCTAGCCTCTACTTTGATGATTATCGAAACAGTGCGTTGAATGACAAGATCGATGGGGATCGATTTAGAAAAAAGTACAGAATACGTGTTTATGAACGAGAAGCAGGTATTATCAAATTAGAGTCTAAATCGAAACTGGACAGTTGGACCGCTAAGGAAAGCACGTATTTAAACTTTGGAGAATATCAGAAAATTCTAGAAGAAGATTATGATTTCTTAATTCAAAAAGAAGAACCTTTATGTAGAGAGCTATACGCATTAATTAAAACAAAGCTTTTAAAACCAAAGGTTATCGTTGAGTATGAGAGAGAAGCCTATGTAATTGATGAAGGGAATGTTCGATTGACCTTTGACAAACAGCTGCGATCGAGCATTAATGGTTTAGATATCTTTGATCCAAATGTTATCTATAGTTCAGCTTTGCCCGATGATTTAATGGTTTTCGAAGTTAAATATGATGACTTTATTCCAAATTATATTAGAGCCTTAATCAATGAACAAAGCATGCAACGTTATGCTGTATCCAAATATGTAATCTGCAAAAAGAGAAGAGAGAGGGTAATCCAATATGACTAGTTTCGTTGATATTCTTAAAAAGAGTTTCCTAGAGAATGGACAAATGACAGATTTGAGTATATCAAGCATCTTAATGTCCTTGATTTCAGCTTTCCTATGCTCTATGATCATCTACACCATTTATAGAAAATTCTACCGAGGAATCGTCTATAACAGTAGTTTCAATATCCTCTTGGTATTGGTCAGCATCGTGACAGCTTTTATTGTCATGACCATTAGCTCAAACATTCTTTTATCTTTAGGTATGGTTGGTGCTCTTTCCATCGTCCGCTTTAGAACAGCGGTTAAAGATCCACTCGATGTTGGTTTTCTGTTCTTTTCGATTGCAGTAGGGATAACTTCTGGTGCGGGGCTCTATTTGATGAGCTTCATTGCGACAATATTTATCTCACTTATTTACATTCTTCTCGTTCATGTCAAAACATATACGAGGGTATATCTGTTAATCGTTAAGTTTGAAAATGCTGCAAATGAGGAAGTACAAAAAATCCTTAAGACACTGAAAACAGAATTAAAGAACAAGACAAGTATCAAGAATACGACCGAATTAACCTTGGAGTTAAGACTTAAAAATGATAATACGGCATACATGTCGCAATTAAGCGCATTGGATGGAGTTATGAGTGCTGTCTTGGTTGAGTATACCGGAGACTTTGGTGAATAAACCGATTTTTCAGTACATTCTACTCATACTGATCTTGATGTTTATCAGTATCATCGTTTTTGCAATTTCCCTTTTTACCTCATATACGACTATTCATTATAATGAAAGCGATGCAGTGATTGCGAACCCTTCTCGTGGTTTTTATGTGCAATTTGATACGGCTTATCTTGAGAAAATATCAGATGTAAGTGAATCGGGAATCACATTGGTATTGCTTGGATATGACATCAAAGATTATGTTGATCGTGAAATTGATCAATTAAAACTGGATGAATTAGCAGAGGCATTTGATGCGATAAGAACACAAGGCCTAAAAGTGATATTTAGAACTGCTTATGGATTCAAAGACCCAGCTGAGTTTTCAGATCCAACTTCAATTAAGCTCATCAAAACGCATTTAGAGCAAATTAGTCCAATCCTCAAGAAGAATAGCGATCTATTATTAACGGTTCAAGCCGGCTTTTTAGGGCAATGGGGAGAATGGCATCACAGCAATCTTGGCGATCATCAGGGCAGTGTGACACCACAACTCGTTAATGAACTGCTCATTGAACTTTGTGAAGCTGTCCCGACTCCGATTTCAATTGCAGTTCGTAGACCAAGTTTCATCCGTATGATTGATCCTGATTTAGTTGATGTGAGTCGTATAGCACTACATAATGATGCGTTATTGTCGTCAGACTCAGATATGGGAACCTATGATCAAAAAGACCTAGGGCGTGAAGGGGAGCTGGTTTATCGGTACCAAATGGGGGTGAAGTGACAAACCTAAGTACGTATACGGAACCTTTGATAGCTATCAAAGAGTTCTCACAACTTAAGTTAACATATTTAAACCGAAACTATAATAAAACTGTTTTGAATCATTGGGCATCTTTACGTTATGAAGATAAACCTTTTCTTGACGTCATCGAACAGAAGCTCGGTTATCGTTGGTTTATAGAATCACTCAAAATACCAACAAGTTTCAAGTCGAAACAAAAGGTCAGCATTAATCTGACCTTAATGAACTCAGGCTTTTCAGCCATTACCTTACCCTACCGAGCAGAGCTAATTGTCCGCTCTGACAATGCTATTGTACAGATAATCCCTGTTGAAAATATAAATCTTCAGGATTTTAAACCTGGGCAGCCATTAATAATCAAGGTTTCATTCGATATAGAAGAAACACTAGAACAGTTTACATTGGGATTAAGGTTTTTAGAAGCTAATGCATCCGTCTCAAATGATACGAAAATAATGATTCGCTTGGCAAATGATACTATTCCGTTTGTTGATGGAATCAACCTCTTTGCGACGTATGGTCTCGATGAGCATTCATCCTACGTACTCGTGCAGACGGATTGAAATGCGAATCGATTATCGAACTTGACCATCCCCATGGATCAGATACTTGATCGTACACAATTCATTCAACCCCATCGGCCCACGCGCATGAAGCTTCTGTGTTGAAATCCCAATTTCTGCCCCATAACCAAACT
>JBLJAX010000229.1:0-6176 GCA_047637795.1 Erysipelotrichaceae bacterium
CAACACTTTAAAGGCTTCTGCCTTGGAGACATTCAATTTTTGACCAAAGGTCATGGCCTGCATTGTCAAATACTGGCTGAGTTGTGCACGCGTTGGCGCATCAAACTGTGATGCGTGTTTGAAGATGGCTTCAAGTTTCATATCAAAGGTATCGCTGATATCAATCAAGACGTTTGCTTTTGCTGAGGCATAGAAACCTATGGCTTCAACACGATGAACTTTAGGCTCTGTGGAGGCATCTGGTTTTGGAAAGTGTTTCATAGAAGCGAACATGCAAGCTTCAAGAACAGCCATCCCTGTCTTACGATGGGTAGGATGGGCTTCATACATTAGATATGGGTCGACGGTAAATACGATATCCGGTTTTACATCACGGATGACGGCGACGAGTTGTTCCGTGATTACCTTTTCATCGGGATAATGACTGTCGGATAGATTCAATTGATGGAACGATGTCGCACCAACGAAAGAACCTGCATTGCGCAGTTCTTCTTGACGAATCTTCACAAGCTCTTCAGAACGTAAGGTGTTGCTTCCACCTTTCCCTTGACTGACGGTACAGTAAGCGATGTTCGCACCCAAGGCTTTGAATCGTAAGAGTGTTCCTCCCATACCAATTTCATTATCATCGGGATGCGGTTGAACGCAAAGTATGGTTTTGTATTTCAAAATATCGGGAATGGGTAAGACGTCATGGATTTTCATTTTGACCACCTTTCGTAATGGATCTTGTGGATGTCATAGCGATCATTCGCTTCTTTATTGACGGCAGGATAGCCCAAGGCTAAGACACTCAAGCACTTGATTTGCTTAGGTAGACCTAAGTAAGTTTCAATATCTTCGATATTCGGATAGGATTGAGAGACACCGATCCAAACTGAAGCACAGCCCAAGTCCGTAGCCATCAAAGCCATGTTTTGCATGCTTGCGGCCGCATCTTGACTTAAGAAATCAAAGAGTTCCTGTTTATCATGATCCCCCACAACACAAATCGCACAATACGCTTCTCTTAAAGGCCGACCATATGTTAGCAAATCTGCCATCCCATTCAAACGTTCCTTCTCGCTGATGATGATATAGTCCAAAGGGTGTAAACGATGTGCGGATGGCGCATTGAAACCCGCTTTAAGAATCAATTCGAGATCTGCCTGCGGAATGGCTTGATCGGTGAAACGGCGGATACTGCGGCGTTTTAGGATACTATCGAGTGTTTCCATCTTAACCTCCTAAATAGATGTTTGTCTATTCATACTTATCATAACAAAAAAGAAGTGGTGATGATTAACCACTTCTATTCATAAAGGACATGCGTGATAAAGAGATCGACTAAACTTGGATCAAATTGCGATCCTGAACAACGTCTTAATTCTTTGATTGCATCTTCACGTGGCATGCCTTGACGATAGACACGATCTTGTGTCATCGCATCATACGCATCCACAATACTCAAGATACGGGCTAAAAGCGGAATGTCTTCACCTTGAATACCCTTAGGATACCCTTTCCCATCCCAACGTTCATGATGAGTCAAGATATAGGGTGCAATGGAATGAAGTTCTGGGGAAGCCAAAGCGATGCGATGACCGATTTCGGTATGTTTACGCATGATGATCCATTCTTCATCAGTCAGTTTTCCTGGCTTATGAAGGATGTGTTCGGGAATGCCAATCTTACCAATATCATGCAACATGGACAATAAAATCAAGTTATCCATTTGACTCTGACTCAGGTTCAACCATTGACCCATTTTACGGACATACTCTGCCAAACGCTCTGTATGTTCCTCAGTCTCCTCACTCTTTGCAAACATGGTTGCTTGCATGGATGAGATGACAGAACTGAAGTGGCTCTTACGTTCCAAGAGTTTATTCTTATGTAGACTTTCAACCGCATCTTTCATGACCTGTTCGAAACTTGTGGTCATATCGTGACGAATCGCCGACCCTAAAGAGAGACTTAGGTTCAGAGCTGGATTTTCAAGGGTTTCATTATAGACTTCAACTTGGTGCTTGATACGACTGATCAATTCATGTAACTCATGCTCATGGTGCGGAATGATCACGGTGAACTCATCCCCACCCGTCCTAAACACCAAAGCATCGCGCCCACAACTCTGTTTTAAAATCGAAGCGGCTTGCATGATCAACTGATCTCCTTCTTTATAACCAAAGGCATCGTTGATCAAACGTACACCATTGATATCCGCAATCAAGACCACAAGTGGACAATACATCGCTTGATTGACCCGTGTGCTTTCAATTTCAAGATACTTGCGGTTAAAGGAACCTGTTAAAACATCGTGCATGTCCAAATATTGAATCTGCGCATCACGCAGTTTGACATCGGTGATATCGATGATGATGCCTTCCAAGGCCAAGACGACGCCTTCTGAATCATAAACAGCTTGGCCAATTTCCAATACCCATTTATGACTGCCAGCTGCTGTCGTTATCTCATATTCCGCTCTGAAGTTCTCATGCTTCAAAACGACTTGAGCCCATTGATTGTACAGTGTTTCTTGGTATTGAGGAACGATGATGTCATTAAAGCGCATCCGCTTGCTCTCAATGAAATCCTCCGCATCATAACCGGTTAGTTCCTTACAACCAGGTGATACATATTCCATCGTCCAATCACGATCATATCGACAACGATAGGCCATCCCTGGAAGATGAGATAGAAGTAGACCTTTGGAACGTTCACTTTCTTGAAGTGCTTCCATTGTTTTGACTTGCTCATGGACATCTTGTAAGATGCATAAATAGTTTTCTCTTGAATCATCTGTTAAGCGAAGCGGACGAATGATGAGATTGATCCATCGATACGCACCATCCTCATTTTTGAGTCGTTTAATCAGCTCATACCCATCATTCTCACCCTTTAGAAACGCTTCAAACAAAGGCATCTCCTTGGCAAGATCATCGGGATGCGACATTGCTTTCCAATTGTTATTGACGACATTCACATGGGTGAACTCAATCATGGATTGATAAACAGGATTCGCCATGGCAACCCTTGAGTCTTTACTGATTGTGGCGATCCCAATGGGGGCTTGATTGAACACAGCTTTGAAGAGTGATTCACTGTCATGAAGTTGAACAGCCACACTGTGCAGATCTTGACTTTTCTTATTGTTCCAGAAGATCAATATCAGCAATAACAAGATACTAAGCAACCCATAGGCATCATTCAATGTCTTGGTCAGGACCGTTCGATTCCATGCATTCGCATCAAATTCCAAACCCAGCAACGCAATTACTTTATCATTGTACTTGATTGGCACAAGAACACTGACCCAGCTTCCCCAACGATCGGTTTCTGGATCGGTAACAGTTATGGTACGGGTTTCAAATGCACTCCGTGTTTGCTCATCGATTTCATCATAAACTTGGCCAGGCGGAGAATACCCTTCCGTATCCGGTTCTTCTGAGTCCACAAGAAAAATATATTGATCATTAACTTGGCGCATGATGTATGCGAAGACGACTGATCCATGCGCTTCTTTTAGTTTACGAAGATTACTCTTTAAAAACTGATAATTTCCATTGACCAAGTCAAGGTCAGAACCCTTTAAACTTTCTATGTCCAAAGGATCAATGAACACTTCAGAAGAAACACCAAAATTACGGATCAACTCAATCTCTGCTTGCTTGTAATAAGCATAACGGTAGTTCAAAAAGACCATACTGCCGATAAAGAACAGGATGATGAATCCTAGCAGGAAATTGTTGATGTTTGTTCTTGGTGACTTTGGCATGTTTAATTTCTAAGCAAGCTATCGTGCTTTCTTATTCGCTAAAACACTTTCGATGCGAAAGCGAACGATATCTTGAATCAATTCAAGTGGAAGTTCTTTTGCATACGGAAACTGAATCGCTCCTTTTGAATGTTTATATTCCTTTAGGCGATCTTCAAAAAACACAATCGCCTCAGGTCCTGGATACAAACCTAAATGATGTTTATTATGCGCATAGTGGACGAGGTTCTCACCCATTTTAAAGGTTGGCATTCCCCAGCTGATGCACTGTGTCGCATCCTTTGCGATGGTTTCAATCAATCTGTGGACTTCCTTTAAACGAGGCTGAACTTCTGGTGGACATTCATTAATGTATGTTTCGATTTTCTTTTCCATAATTGTTTCAATTTTAGCACAAAAATGCATTTGAAATAATGATTTCCAAAGTAGTTTTAATTCGATATAATGGTGCATGTAAGCGCAATCATCATGGAGGATAATAATGTCGCAAAAAGACGCATTGATGTTGGCAGATGAACTCGTTACCCAAACGATTATGAACAACTCCGAAGATACCATTTATTTTAAGAATCTGGATTCAGTTTTCATCCTTAACTCCAAGGCACATGCCAATCAATTCAACGAGAAGGATCCACGCGATATGCTTGGTAAATCCGACTATGATTATTTTCCTGCTGAGTTTGTCGATGTGGCCATTAAAGATGAACGTAGCATCATCGCATCCGGTGAGCCAGTCTTAGGACGAATTGAGCGTTGGGATAAGCCTAATGGTGAAACGATTTGGTTTCAAGCCTACAAGTATCCGCTTTATGACAAACAAGGCAAGATCATTGGGACGTGGGGCACTTCAAGAAACATCACGCCCCTTATGGAAGCTGAAGAAGAGCTGAAACGATTGAATATTCAACTTCGTGAAGCAAACAAACGTTTGGAAAACTTATCCATTCGTGACAGCTTATCGGGTTTATACAATCATCGTCATTTTTTCACCACACTTGAAGAACTTGATCATCGACTAGAGCGCTATGGGCACAGTTATGCCATCATTCTTCTTGATGTGGATAACTTTAAAACCGTCAATGATACCTATGGTCACCTCTTTGGGGATGCGGTCATTCAATGGGTCTCCAATCTCATCAATCGTTCAACACGTCTCGAAGACCTTTGTTTCCGCATCGGTGGGGATGAATTTGGCATCATCCTTCAAGATGGAAATATTGAGAATGCACGCCTCGCCGCAAACAAACTTTGTACATTAGCTCGTGAACATTCCATCAATGATGATGGTCATTCGGCGAACATCACATTTAGCCTAGGTGTCGCTTCTAGTGATGAAGTAACGGGTGCTAAAATTGTGTATGAGCTTGCGGATCAAAGAATGTATGTTTCCAAGGAAAACGGTAAAAACCAAGTCAATTAAAAGCTTCGCAAAATCTGCGAAGCTTTCTTTTCATTAAACATTCTATTGAATCGTACAAGTGATTTCTTTGAGATGCACATAGTCAATCAATAATTTCATGATCTTTTGACCATATTCATAGGCAATGAGTTCTTCTGAATGAATGAGTGATATCTTCTCAATTCGATTCAAACTACTCAAGACATCCCATAACGCATCCAGATTCGTGACCTTATCCATCAATCCAAATCGCTTCGATAGATGTTCCATCGCGCTTTGCTTATCCAGCATATGCTTGCCATTAAGACGTATCTTATGTTTCATCATTTCCCCTCGTACAAAAGCTCAAAGCGATCATAATGATCGGCAGTGTAATAAATCCATCCATCATCGGAATAAACAAGACGTTTCGCACCTCGATATCCACCTTGATAATCGATATCACATTCAAAGTATTTCTTGTCTTCTGGTAAAAGTCCTTCACGATTTGAGAAACGATCCCCACCAATCGACATCCGATCACTCACGTCCCAGAGATTCCCTTTTTCCGCTTCCCAGCCCATGGCTAAGGCTTCTGCTTTTGTTAGGTAATTGGGGGGGAGTTCTTCATAGAGATGGATGTACAATGCGACATCCTCTTTAGTTGTATACGCTTTATCGGCTTCGATTTTTGTCTCTACTTTGACACAGGCTGTTAAAAGTACGAGGGTCAGAAATAGAATCTTCTTAAATTTACTCATGGTTTGACGTAGGCATAACCTTGGTTTTGAAGAAGTGTCAATTGGACGACCCCCGATGGGACAACCTCCATGCTTTTATCCAAGTCATTTGGATTGACTTCATTAGCTCGCAGTGCGTTTGAGCAGACTTGAAACTTGAAATCATACGCATCATGTTCATGATAAAGCGCTAAAAAGCTAGGCTTCAATAAATCTTTAACCACTGCCCCATTGACCAAGACAACAACTTCTTTCGCACCTTGGATGCCTTGAATAAAGTTTCGTACATTCGCAAATGCCG
>JBLJAX010000230.1:0-5313 GCA_047637795.1 Erysipelotrichaceae bacterium
TGTTGGTTCTATTTTAGCTTAAATATAATGTAAATACAATAAAAAAGGATTTCCTTAGAAACCCTTTGAATTAATTAATGTAAGCGTTTACTTATTTATGATATGTCTGATTATTCAGAATCTTAAAGGCACGATAGATTTGTTCCAAGACCAACAAACGAACGATTCCATGAGGGAAGGTGTTGGCGGATAATTTCCAAAGAATGTTGGCACGTTGACGAACATCTTCATGAACACCCAGTGATCCCCCGATCACAAAGACGATGTTTTTAGAGCCATAGGTCATGGCTTTATCCATATGTTCGCTCAATTCAATGGAATCAATCAATTTACCCCTTAACTCCAAAAGGATGACTTGATCATCCTTGGTGATCTTGCTTAGAATCAATTGTGATTCTTTTATGAGTGACTGAAGATTCTTCGCGTCATCCTCATAATTCGGTTCATCCTTGATCTCCTCAATTAGAATCTTGGAGAAGGGCTGAATCCGTTTGATATAATCCTGAATTAAGCTCTCTAAAGCTTTTTCTTTGATTTTACCAACAACGATCAACTTGATCATTCAAGCGTCACAGCTGTTGTGGAACTTTTCCCAGCTCTTTCATAGCTAATGGATATGATATCGCCCACATTCTTCGCATACAGGAGTTTTCTAAATTCCTTAAAGCTTAGAATATTGACTTGATCAAAACTCATGATGATATCGCCTTCTTTAAGACCCGCACGTGAAGCAGGACTATTTTCCACAACACTCGTGATTAACAAGCCTGTGTTCAAATCCAAGCGAATACCATAGTAACTCTTCTGATAGACTGCCAATTCATCCACACTCACCGCAGAAATACCAATTACAGGTCGAATGACCTTACCATTATCTTTAAGTTGTTGGATGATGGGAATGACTTCATTGATAGGAATCGCAAAACCCATGCCTTCTACGGAACTGTCCGCAATCTTCATGGATGTGATTCCGATGAGCTCACCCGCCATATTGATTAAAGGTCCACCGCTGTTTCCAGGGTTGATGGCCGCATCCGTCTGAAGGACGATACTGTCCCAATCATCGGTGCCATTCCCATCCAAATCAACAGGAACAGTACGATCTTTACCTGAAATAATGCCCATGGTTACAGAACCTTGGAATTCCAAGCCTAAAGGACTTCCAATTGCCAATGCGTTTTCGCCCACTTTGACAAGGGATGAATCTCCAAAACGGAAGGCTTCGACACTGAAGTCAATCTTAGCTTCCAACAAAGCCAAGTCTGTAAACAGGTCGGATCCCATTAACGTTGCTTCAACGGTTTCACCATTGGCAAAGACAACTTGGATGCGTTCCGCATTTTCAATCACATGATTATTGGTTACGATGTGGACGGTATTATCTACATAGTCAAAAATCGCACCGCTACCACTGGAATAGACTTCTTCAAAGACAATGGCTTGAATACCCACGACTTTCTCGATGGTGTTCTCCACAACCCGTGTCACATTGGTGTCAAACTCTGTCACCACGGTCTGTACAATGGTTCCATCTGGATTCACCGTTGTCTGTCCTTCTTTGAAAAAGACTTCATAGCTTAAAACACTATTCCAGATCAACAAAAGCAAGATGATGGTGGATGTTAAGAACTTCTTCATTGTTTATTCCTCCTTCAATCATTTCAGATTGTTTTGCACAATTCAATTTAATCTGTTGTAAGTCTTTATTGACTTTGATGAATGCTTCAATAACACAGGCTTTGGCCAGTTCCGCTTCATTCGCTTCACTGGAGAGATGTGCCAAGATGATTTCTTTTGTTCTGTCACCACAGACTTGAGCAAGGATGGCCGCACTGTCCTCATTGCTTAAATGTCCGGTGTCTGAAAGTATCCGTTGTTTGGTTGGATAAGGACGTGAGGTCCGCATCAAGAGTTCCACATCATGATTACTTTCGAAGATATAATAGTCCGCATTGGATATCCAAGTAAAATCATTTGCCTTGAGATAGCCTGTATCCGTAATATAAACAAGTTTCTCATCGAGGTGTTCAATCAAATACCCATAGGTCATGGCTCGATCATGCGATAGAACCAAGGCTGTGATGTCCACATCCTTGATGCGATGTTTCTGGTAAGGCTCTAGAATCTGCACATCTGCTCTTTTAATGAGCGGTACAGGTGCGATCACCTTGGATACATCCTTGAATAGATTCAACTGTGCCACATGATCAATGTGATCATGTGTGATCAAGAGGGCATCAATTGTAGCTAAGTCTACATCCAAACTGTGAAAACTGTGTGACAAATAACGCTTCGTTCCACCACAATCAATAACAAGCTGGGTAGAACCAGCTTGTATATAGGTGCAGTTCCCCTTAGAACCGCTTGCAAGTACATTGAACTTCATCTTAACATCCATCCAAATAATTACATGGGTTCTTGGCTACACCATCGACATAAACACCAAGATGCAAGTGTGCACCGGTTGAACGTCCTGTACTACCAACGTTTCCGATGAAATCACCCTTCTCGACTTTTTGACCAACACTCACAGGTGGGAAACGAACCATATGTGCATACAGTGTCTTCATCCCGTTATTGTGATTGATCATGACGTTATAACCATTACGCCAATCATAACGTACTCGATCAATGACACCACGATCGGCCGCATAGATTGGACCATTCTTATTCACATTGTAGACGAAGTCGACACCTTGGTGTCCTCCGTAACAATACCATTTACACGATACACGAGAATTACTGCCCAGTGGCCAACGTAAAGCGCCTGAGCCAATGCCTGAAACAACTTTCGTACCGATACGGATGACTTCACGTACAGGTTGCTTGATGACGATCGAACCTGTCACGACACTTTCCGAGATGACACCGTTGATAAATGTTTCTTTATATTTGACATCCTTATAACCCAGTTCTTCTTTGGTTTGGATGACACTATAGCCTTCTTGCATGGTCGGATCTTTTACGTAGAGCGTGGATTGTGGATAAACCGTTTCTTTTGCTAGACGTTCTTTAGTGACGACGACATTGATGGGTGAATTGAAATAGGTCACATTCAATTCTTCCCCAATGTTTAAGATTTGATTAACAGATTTTATTTTCTCATTATTGATGGTTACGACTTGTTGAGCGGACAAACCGGATTTATAGGCAATCCCTTCAACGGTATCGTATTCAATAACGGTATAGGTCTCGATTTCGGTCCCATACCCATAGCTTAAGAAATACACGATTTGTGGAATCGTGGTCATGATCTCTGCTGCAGGGGCCATCCCTCGTTGATAATTCGCTTTTTCTATTACGTTGAAACCAATATCGCGTGTTCCATACGTCACCAACTCTGGTGGGAGTTTATTGATGCGAATCAAATCCAAGGCTTCTTTCGAAATAAAGTTTTGTAGATAAAGATCTTTAGCCTGTTCAAAGAGTTCAATACTCTTGACATAAATGACTGCGCCATTGGAGAACGCTACTTTATCAGCTTCTACGCTAAAATAATCTTGATTTCGAAGATAGCTCAAAATATCCGAATCCTTATTTTCGTAACTCATATAACTCTCTTCAAGCGTCACAAAAACATCTTCCCCAAAGCCTAAACTCGTATTTGGAAAGTCTTGAGCATAACGCTCCGCATAAACATCACGTAAGAAAGCATCGATGTTCGCTTGCTCACTTAAAACACCAATCAGCTGTTCCTTCATGTATACTTTTTGAATCGTATTGATGTTGGGGCTGACCGAGATGACCGCTTGTTCGATGATAGCTTCTTCTTGGATGGTATTCAATTCGAGATTGGCATAGGTATTGTATTCAAGTTGTTGGTTCAAACTGACGATACCAATACTCATGATGAGGGCAAGGAGAATGGGTAGGAATTTACGCATCAGTTGCTTCCTTTCACCGTATTCTCTGCAAAGTTATAGAAAGCATTGACGTTACTCTCAAAAGCTAAATCAACCTGTCCGACAGGTCCATTACGATGTTTGGAAATCAAGACTTCTGTTTTTTCCGTACTTGGACGTTCTTCATCTTTTTCATAGTAAGCAGAACGATACAAGAAAACAACCAAGTCCGCATCTTGCTCCAAAGCACCGGATTCACGAAGGTCACTTAACATGGGTCGTTTGTCCGCACGTTGTTCAACACTCCGCGATAATTGGGACAAGGCAATGACAGGGACATTCAACTCACGGGCCAAAGCTTTTAGACCACGTGAAATTTCAGAGACTTCTTGTTGGCGATTGTCACTGGATTTAGAGGAGCCACTGCTGATCAATTGGATATAGTCGATGACGATCAATCCTAATTGATTTTCAGTTTGAAGTTTACGACACTTTGAAAAGATTTCCGCAACCCGAATCGTTGGTGAATCATCGATGTAGATTTTGGTTTGTCTTAAATCCGCCGCTGCTTCATTCAATGCATTCCATTCATTGGTATTGCTTAATTGTCCTGTACGTAAGATCGTACCTGATATACGGGATTTCGCCGACAACATACGCGTGATCAATTGTTCCGCTGGCATTTCCAAAGAGAAGATGGCAACGGATTGTTTCGATATTTGAGCCGCATTCAAAGCGACATTCAAGGCAAAGGCTGTTTTCCCCATTGAAGGACGAGCTGCTAAAATGATCAAATCACCCCGTTGAAACCCATTGGTCAAACGGTCCAAGGCTCGATAACCACTGGATGTCCCTGTGACACTGCTATGATTCGCACTCATTTTTTGGATGTTTTCTAATACATCCTTGATGACATCACGCGCACTCTTGAACTCAGACGTTCGACGTGTTCGTGTGACGTTTAAAAGTTGTTTCTCTGCACTGTCCATGATGTCATCCACACCGGAAGAACCATCATACCCTTCTTGGGCAATCTTCTGTGCGGTTAGAATCAAGTTGCGTACATACGCCTTATCTTGAATCAATTCCACATAATATTTAGTGTTCGCAGAACTCACACCCACTTCAGATAGTTCAAGAATGAAAGCCATTCCCCCTACTGCATTCAGTTGTTTCAGGTCATTCAGCTTGGACACCAAGGACGTATAGTCAATCGGCTTACCTTCTTCATACATCACCATCAACACACCAAACAAACGCTTGTGTGCTTCAATGTAAAAATCCTCGGCTCTTAAGCCAAGTTCAACGGCTGTTTGGACACTGTTCGCATACGCGAGCATACTGCTGAGTAAAGCTTGTTCAGCTTCGATGCTATGGGGTAATGTTTGATTCATATTATTGTGCTTTTAAATGGATTTTGATGGTTCCGATGACCTTCTTATGCAATTCGATACGAATATCCGAATAGCCT
>JBLJAX010000231.1:0-5572 GCA_047637795.1 Erysipelotrichaceae bacterium
TATTTGCGATAGTTTTTGTTATAATAATGAAAACACAAAGGGGACACCTATGAATTATTCGGTACTCATCGTAGCTGGTGGTAAAGGTCAACGGATGGGCCTCGGCTACAATAAGGTTTTTTATCCACTCAAAGATGGTCATACCGTATTGGAGACAACCCTTCAATTGTTTTTGCATGATGAGCGTTGTAAACAGATCGTTATCGTAACCAACCCTGATGATCTTTATCAAGTTACCACGCGCCATGAGATGGGACGCATTGTCAATGTGGGCGGTGGACCCACTCGACAAGACTCGGTCTACAATGGCTTGATGTGCGTGAGTGAAGACTTGATTTTGGTTCATGATGCGGCACGTCCTTGGTGTTCACAGGAATTGATTGATGACTTACTTACAGCGATGGAAACTGAACAAGCTGCTTTGCTCGCCGTTGAAGTCAAAGACACCGTCAAAGAAGTCAAAGATGGTTATGTGGTCAAGACGGTCGAACGTTCCACATTGCGCCACGCACAGACACCTCAAGCATTTAGAACAAGTTTATTATTAAAGTGTATTCATAAGGCTCAAGCGGATCAGTTCAAGGCAAGTGATGATGCACAGTTGATAGAGCGCTATAGTGATGTACCAATCAAGATCGTTCAAGGATCTTACGCCAATATTAAAATAACAACCCAAGAGGATGTTCGATAAGGAGCTGTGATGTTTAAAGGAAAGATCGTGGTTTATCTCGCACTATTACTAACATTGACGGCATGTATGAAAGAACCAGTAGCAATTGATTGTCGCATCAATCGCATGGCTGAGAGTTTCGCCTATATAAGTGATGATGCGGAAGTCTGTCAAAGCTACTATGAATTGGTAAAGGATATTCCATTTAAAACGATCTATACCAATGATTCCATTCTTAGACCTGCGCAACAATTGACGTTTGCGGTTAGTTTGACACGAGGCCCTGAGCGCCAATACATGATTCAATCGGATGGTGTGATCTCGTATTATGATGGCGATCGCTTGAAAAGGGGAACGGTGAGTAAGGACGTATATCTAGCGTTCGAACAAGTACTTGAGGAAGCGAAAAACAAGTAGGGCTTGTTGGGATTTGTGCATATAATATAAGGGTAAAGCGCTATTCTACGGATTTTACTTATACAAATAAGTTGTTCTGAGCACAATCAAGCAAAATGTTTACTTTTAAGTGTTGTGATGATATAATGCTAAGCACGAGTAGATAAATATATTTACTCCTTGCCTGAAAAGGCCAATAGACCATAAGGAGGTGAACACATGAGAAATTATGAAATCATGTACATCGTCAAAGCTACGTTAGAAGAAGCAGCACGTCTGGAACTCGTTGAGAACCTACATGCCATTCTGACGAACGATGAAGCAGTTGTCAAACACGTTGATGACTGGGGACTTCGCGAATTTGCTTACGAAATCGATGATATGACGAAGGGTTACTATACAGTGTTGAAGGTTGAAGCTAAACCTGAGACGATCAAAGAATTTGATCGTTTGGCACGTATCAATACCAATGTTGTACGTTTCTTGATTCTGAATTTAGAAGATAACTAATAAGGGGACAATTATGATCAACCGTGTTGTTTTGGTAGGAAATCTAACAAGAGATCCTCAGTTTAATAAAACGCAGTCAGGAAAATCCTATGCACGTTTTACGGTTGCGGTAAATCGACGGTTCGGAGGCAAGGACGAAGCTGATTTTGTCAGTTGCGTTGCTTGGGAAAGAACAGCAGATTTTATCTCACAGTATGCGAAAAAGGGTACGACTGTTGGTGTTGAAGGACGCATTACAACAGGGAGTTATGATGATAAGACAACAGGCAAGAAAGTCTATACGACCGATGTGACCTGTGACAATGTTCAACTTATTGGCTCGCGTAATCAATCAAGCGAACCACAGCAGACTTCTCCGGCTCAACCAAAAGCAAGTGGTGGTTACTACCCAGATGCGGAAGTTTCGGATGATGATTTCAATACAGGTCCATTACTGGATATCTCCAGTGACGACCTTCCATTTTAGCGAAAGGAGATCTCATGGCATTTAAAAAGCAAAGAGTAGCACGCAAAAAGGTTTGTTACTTCAAAAAAAATAACATTACTGTCATTGACTATAAAGATTTGGAACTTTTGAAGCGTTTCATTTCAGCCAATGGTAAGATTATTCCAAGACGCGTTACCGGAACGGGTGCTAAATACCAACGTTTGTTGGCTACAGCAATCAAACGTGCACGTCAAATGGCTTTACTACCTTACGTAGCCGACTAAAAATCAGAACCTCCATCTTGTCGGTGGAGGTTTATTTTATCTATGAAAAAACAAGTAAGAACTATAACTGAAGGATCGATGATGCTTGCCATCATTGGTTTGTTTCTGTTTCTAAATCTACAGACAGCCGGACTGCTACAGGTGTATCTCATCTGGGCGGTTCCTTTGCCCATCATTTTTTATGAAGCTAAATACGGTGTTCGTAATGGCTTGATTTTAAGTGCGGCCGCTTTGATTTTATCCTTTATTATTGGGAATATCGTAACCTTATTCTATATGGGGACGGCAATCACGGTTGGGATGGTATATGGCTATGGTGTTCGTACTGAACGTTCGAATGTTTGGTTATTGATCAGTACAACCTTATTGACCGCTGTGAGTTTCTTTATTGAAATGGTTTTATTGGCTTCTTTCTTTGGTTATGACATCGTTCGTGAGACCAATGAGATCATCGCATACCTTGGCCAAATCGAAGGCTTGGTAATTCCAGAAGATATGGCCACGTTAGTCTTGGCTGTCTATCCTGTTGCTTTTTTATTCATGGCGTTCCTACAAGCATTCGTTACACATTTGATCGCAACGGTTTTATTGAAGCGTTTGAATATTGTTACACGTAAAATGAAGCCACTTAATGATTTCAAATTACCGAAATGGATTGGGGTCATCGCTTTAGTTGGTTTATTTGTGGGAAGTCTGTTGAATCGTGTTGCGGATCAAAATTTAAGAATGGGCATCACTTTGATTTTGGTTGTGTCCATGATGACGATTGTAATGGATGCCTTTGTTTTGATTACGATCTATGCACGTAAGACCAATCGAAAATTCTTACCAAGCTTGGCTTTGATTGGTATCTTTTTATTGCCAAGTGTTCTAATCTATGTTTACATTGGATTAGGTTTACTTGATATTTTTACGGATTTCCGCGAACGTATCGAAGTGATAAAAACATCATCATGACGAATCAATATAAGAAGGTAAAGCGTCTCATTTGGCTGGTTCTGGTCATTGAGCTTATTGCATTAGCACTCAGTCATTGGGTTTTGAGACTGCCTTTTTCGCTTGTCAATTTTACACTGGTCATTGTCAATCTTGTGTTGTTGGTTGTGTTCATTGAATTTTCTGAGGAATATCATAATCAAAGGATTCTAACCATATCCAAGATATTGGGTAAGGATGCGCAAGAAGCTTTCTTGTTTGGGGAAGTAGGTTTGTTGACGATTGATCATAATTATGAAATTACATGGATCAGTGAATTGCTTTATGCACGCTCTTATCAAGTCATCGGTCAGAAAATCATGAATTGGTTGCCAGAGACCAAGCCTTTGTTTAACAATGAAGCGGATGTGGTTCAGGCTACGATCAATGATCACATCTATCAGATACGACGTAAAGAAAATGGTTTGACGCTCTATTTCAAAGATACGACCGAATTATCAATTGTGAGTCGTGCCAGTGAAAACAAGCAGATCGTATTAGGTTTGATTCACTTTGATAACTATGAAGAAACAACTCAATATGAAGAAGAACAACGCATCGCTTTAATCGACAGTAAGATTCGTCAAGCTGTTTATAATTGGGCGAATGAGCGTGGTATTTTCATCAAACGTTTAAGAAATAACAGGATGTTGCTGGTTTTAAATGAGATGTTGTTCAATCAAATGGTTGAGGAACAGTTCTCCATCTTAAAGATCGTTCGTGCAGCTTCAAGTGAATTGGATGTGGCAATCACCTTGTCTATGGCGTTTGCACGTAACTCACTTGAGTTCCCAGAACTTGAAGAAATGGTGAATGGTGCTTTGGCACTTGCACAGAGTCGTGGTGGTGACCAAGTTGCGATCAAGACCTATGGTGAAGATGTCATCTATATGGGTGGCAACAGTGAAGCTGTTGAGAAACGGAGTAAGGTTCGTGCGCGTGTTATGGCGCAAACCTTGAAAGAGTTGATCAATCAATCGAGTAATGTTTTGATTCTTGGACATAAGGAGATGGATTTTGATTGCTTTGGGGCTGCAGTCGTATTAAGCCGTATCGTCAAATCCTCAGGTGTACCTGTTTCAATCGTTATGCATGGGGCATTGGAAGAGAAGTTGAGCATGGCTTACCATGATAAGCGTGATTTATTCTTGGAACAACACCATTTCGTTCAAGAACATGAAACGTATAGTTTGATCAACGATAAAACGCTCTTGGTTATGGTGGATCATCATCTTGCCTCCCAGTCGACTTTACCGAATCTATTAGAAAAGGTGAAGAAGATCGCGGTCATTGATCATCATCGTCGTAATCAGGATTTTACCTTCAATCCATTATTGGTTTATATGGAGACAGCCGCATCGTCCACAACAGAAATGATTGCGGAATTGATTCCTTATCAACAAAGAACCATTGAAATGACATCCGATGAAGCAAACTTTGCACTAACGGGTATCTTATTGGATACCAATCGTTTTAGAACCCGTACAGGCAGTCGAACATTTGAAGTGGCAGCTTTATTGAAACAATATGGTGCTGATCCAATCATCTGTGATGGTTATTTGAAAGAAAACTTCCAAGACTTTATCCTGAAAGCGAAAATGATTCAAAATCTTAAGCGCTTTGATCGTGGTATCGTCGTCGCTTCCATGCCAGATGATACGATCGTATCGCGTGCGATGATTTCACAAGCAGCCAATCGTTTGATTGAAGTCAAAGAAGTTGAAGCGGCTTTTGTCCTCAGTAAGATCAGTGAAAAGACCGTCGGTGTTTCAGCTCGATCAAATGGCAATATCAACGTTCATGTTATAATGGAAAAGATGAGTGGAGGTGGGCATTTTACTGCCGCCGCACTCCAACGTGAGAATAGCAGTGTCGAAGAAGTATTTAGCGAATTAGAAATGGTCATTGAACAATGGCTGGCACAAGAGGTTTAACAAATGAAAATAATTCTAATAGAAGATGTGAAGAATGTTGGTAAAAAAGGTGAATTGAAAGAAGTTGCGGATGGTTATGCGCGTAACTTTTTGATTCGTAATCGTTTGGCGGTAGAAGCGACTGCGCACAGCAAAGCAATTCTTGAACAACAGAAACAAGATAAGATCGACCAAGAGATCGAAGACATCAAAAAAGCTGAAGCATTGAAAGAAAAGCTAACAACCATTACTTTAGTTTTCCCAGTTAAGACGGGCGAGGGAGGAAAAGTCTTTGGTTCGATCAGTTCGAAGCAGATTGCGGAAGAATTGGTTAAGAAGCATCAAGTCACGATCGATAAGCGTAAGATTCTTGATAACGGACCCTTCAGTGACTTAG
>JBLJAX010000232.1:0-3305 GCA_047637795.1 Erysipelotrichaceae bacterium
TTGTCTATGCCAATCAATTTGAAGTATCCGAAGCGACCATAAGCAATGATATCGACAGTTTGGAACCTCAACTCACGAAATATGGACTGCGCATGTTGCGTAAACCAGGCAGTAATCTGAGTATAGAAGGAAATGAGGAAGCGATTCGTAAAGCGATTCGCGACTTCGTCTATCGGCATATGGAAGAGGATAAGTTGGTTCGCTTGTTAAACCAACAAATGCCGTGGGATGTGGAGAATTATTTTAAAAATCAAGGGCCGGACAGTATCCTCAATGTCTTGAATAAGGACATCTTATGGCAAGTCATCCATATACTAAAGGAGAATGACTCCGTTTGGATCAATCGCTTGGCTCAAAATTCATACATTGGACTGATTCTGCATTTGACCATTGCGATTGAGCGACTTAAACATCGTGAACCAATCACCATCGATCCTGAACTTCTCAATCAACTAAAAGCGGATCCGATGTTTGATCGCGCTAAGGAGTTGGCGGAATACTTTGAAGATGAATTTGATTTAGATTTCCCGGTTGAAGAAATTGCATATATCTCGATGCATCTCAAAGGGGCAAGACTCTTGCATGTGGATGTGATGGAGAACTTGGACGATCATGACTTGTTTAGTTCTCAAGAACTACAGAAACTCGTCTCTAAACTTATCGAAGCGTTTGAGAAGCTCAGTGGGACATGGCTTCACCAAGATGAAATCTTAGGCTTTGGCTTGGTCACTCATCTACGACCTGCGCTTACCCGTTTGTTCTATAAGCTTGAAATTCGTAATCCGCTTTTGAACCAAATCAAAACGCAATACACACATGTCTTCAACCTCAGTCAAGAGGCGTGTAAACTGGTTGAAGATGAGCGGATCCGTAATTTGAATGAGAATGAAGTCGGTTTTATCGCCATGCACTTTGGGGCAGCGTTGGAACGTATCAAACAGAATGAACCCAAGCGCATCGTTAAGGTTGCGGTCTTGTGTGCCAGTGGCATCGGGATATCCAGTTTATTGGCCTCACGCATTAAGCGTAGTCTACAGGATACGGTTGAAGTCGTGCCACGCTCACATCTCGATTTGAGCTCACTTCAGAAAGAACAATTCGATCTCTTGGTAAGCACGATGGAAATTGGAGATACGTCGATCCCGAAAATGATCGTCAACCCCTTGTTAAGTGATGAAGATCTTGTACAAATACAAAATCGAGTTACGAACTTGGCAGCGACAGCGCATCATTTCGACTCAGTTGTGCAGGAAGACTTTGTGTCCGTCATGAGTAAGCAGATTGAATTGAATCAAGCCGTCATTGGCTTGCTCAATAACTTTGTTTGTCTTGAAGTCTCCTCGAAGCTAAGCACACAGGCATTGATGCACGCGATTGCCGATCTTGCGAGTGATGACAATCAAGCGAGACTTATCTTATATAAGGACTTGCAGAAACGAGAAACCATGGGTTCGGTTGTGATGGAAGATGAGCACTTTGCGATGTTTCATGCGAAGACATCGGTCTTGAAGACGCCGCGGATGTATGTTCTCAGACCAACAAATGGGGTGTTTGAGTGCTATGCGCCTGCTGAGATTCAAGTCATTGTGGCTTTACTCATACCGGAACAAGTCCCGGCAGAACTTAGTCAATGGATGAGCCATCTGAGCTCAGCCTTGTTGGAAAATGATGCCTATCGTATTGCGATCTTTACGAAAACAAAAGAAGCCATTCAAAGTGAAATTCTAAATGTCTTGAAAGGACCGATGAAAACATGGTATCGGAAGGTAAGTGGATGATTAAGATCTATGTCGTATGTGATGCGGGCATGGGTTCCAGTGCGCTGGGTGCTAGCCTTTTAAAAAGAGAATTCAAGAATTCGCGTGTGGAAGTGCAGATTCAAAATGTATCGATTGATATGGATATGCAAGAAGCGGATCTATTGGTTACGCACCAACATTTTGAGCCCAGTCTAAGGAAACATTATCCAGGAAAGCAGATTGTAGGCTTGGATGATTTCTTAAATAAACAAAATCTAAAAAAGGTGGTACAGATGATGGAAAACACAAAAAAAGCAGTCTTATTGAAGTCGAATATTCGTATCAAGACGGAGATCGTCAGCAGTGATGAAGCCATCGTAGCGGTGGGTAGACAACTCTTGGAAAGTGGTTATGTCGAAGAGAAGTATATTGAAGGCATGTTGGAAAGAGATCACAGTCTTTCAGTATTCATGGGCAATAAAATTGCACTTCCGCATGGTGAATATGAGTATAAGAAAAATATCTTGAACAGTGGTATCGTTGTGGATGTCTATCCTAACGGGATTGACTGGCATGGTGAAACCGTAAATCTTGTCGTAGGCTTAGCCGGTATCGGGGAGGATCATATCCAAATCCTAAGCAATATCGCAACGGTCTTTGGAGAAATTGAAGAAGTGGATAAAGTCTTGGAACACCAGGATATCGATATGATTTTTGATTTACTCACAGCGGAGGAAGAGGCGTGAAAACCGCTGTACACTTCGGTGCTGGAAACATCGGACGTGGCTTCATCGGTTTATTGCTCAATAAAGCAGGCTATCATGTGACTTTTTCGGATGTCAGTGATGCCTTGATTGATGCGCTTAAAGAGCGTAAAAGTTATACCGTTGAGTTGATTTCGGATGAAGCTGAAACGATTGTCGTAGAGGGAGTCGATGGGCTTAATTCTAAGTTTGAACAAGAACGTTTAACGGACTTATTGGCTACAGCGGATTTGATCACGACAGCTGTGGGTCCGAATATTTTACCGTTTATCGCAAAGAACATTGCGCCTGCCATTGAAAAACGTGTTTTGAACAACTCGATCCAACTCACCAACATCATCGCATGTGAGAATACGATTGAAGGATCTACGAAGTTAAAAAATGCGTTGTTGCCATTGTTAAGTCCTGAAGCCTTGGTTCATGTGGAACAGTTCATTGGTTTTCCGGATTCAGCGGTAGATCGTATCGTTCCGAATCAAAAGAATGACGATGTGATCTGGGTAAAAGTTGAACCTTTCTATGAATGGGTCGTGGATTCATCCAAAATAAAAGGTGAATTAGAGATTCCAGGTGTTCATTTCACACCGAGTTTAGAAGCCTATATTGAACGTAAACTCTTTACCGTCAATACGGGTCATGCCAGTACGGCGTACAGTGGCATCCTAAAGGGTTACACTACAGTTTACGAAGCCATTCAAGATCCTGAAGTTGAGGCTTTGGTTCGCGGTGTCTTAGCCGAAACCAGTTCGCTCTTAGTTGCTAAACATGGCTTTGATGCACAAACCCAAGCAGATTATGTGGA
>JBLJAX010000233.1:0-7140 GCA_047637795.1 Erysipelotrichaceae bacterium
ATACAGATACTTGCGAGTCCCACCGCATTCTGTTTCATTCGGTAAAATATGGATGAGACGGCCATGAAATTTTTCTTATTATAGTAAAATGCTTTGTTCTTTCTTAGAAACTTTAATAAGCTGATGCTTCCTGCTACAAACAAGCAATACGTCCCTAAGATTACGAGCAATACAGCAATAAAGAATAAACTTATGGCCGATAAGGGAGACTCTGTTGTGATCGCAATAAAATAACCACTGGATAAGGAAATAAAGCCGATGATTGTTAACCATAAACGTGATCTTGGTTCTTTCTCACCTGTATTATTGCCTAAAACGAGTTCAATGGGTTTTGAAAGATAGACTTGAATGACATTTACCAATAGGGTAAACAAATTGATTCCACCGAATAATGCGATCGTTAAAACAATAGGAAGCGCTTTGATTTCAAAGCTGATGGGAACACTAAACTGAACCAAATAAAAGAGAATAAGAAACATAAGCTTTGAGAACACGATCCCCGTAATAAGTCCAAGAATGAGTGTGATGATTCCTGTGATCATTGATTCATTGAATAAAATTCTTGCGATATGTCTTTTTTCCATACCTAGAATATTGAATAGACCGAGTTCTTTTTTCCTGCGTTTGATTAAGAAACTGTTGGTATACAATAGAAAGATCACTGAGAAGATGCCTACGATCGTGGTCCCAAAGCCAAGAATCGATGTCAGTGAACCATGACCAGGCATTTGCGATAAGCCATCATTGCTTGCGATCATGGCCATGACATAGAACATTGCAATGGTCGCAATACACGTAAGGATATAGGGATAATAGAAACGTGAATTTTTCGTTATATTTGTGATGGCGAGCTTCGGATAAAAGAAACTACGCATAGCGATCACTGCCTGTTGCGATGAGTGTCAAGGTGTCGGATATCTTTTGATATAGTTCCTCATCAAGCATCGAACCCTTATAGAGTTGGTGAAACACTTCGCCATCTTTAATAAATAAAACACGTTTAGCATGACTTGCCGCTTTGACGCTGTGTGTGACCATCAAGATGGTTTGACCATCATCATTGATATTTTTGAACAATTTTAGCAGTTCATCTGTTGAATGTGAATCAAGCGCGCCGGTTGGTTCATCCGCAAGGATAAGCTTTGGATTTGTGATCAAAGCTCGTGCGACCGCAGCACGTTGTTTCTGTCCACCGGATATTTCATAGGGAAATTTACCTAAAATGTCATTTATCCCTAGCTTCTGTGATATGGGTCTAAGTTTCTCACTCATCTTGAAATAAGATTCATTAGATAGCACAAGCGGTAGAAAGATATTATCCTTTATTGAGAATGTGTCTAATAGATTGAAATCCTGAAATACGAAACCAAGATTATTCCGTCTAAATGCGGATATATCTTTTTCTTTAATCGAAATGGTACTTACCCCATTAAGTAGGACATCCCCAGAGGTAGGGCGATCCAATGAGGCTATAATATTGAGTAATGTTGTTTTACCCGAGCCACTTTCACCCATGATCGCTACATATTCTCCTTCCTCTACTGAAAACGAAACATTCGAAAGGGCTTGGACTTGATTAAGTCCAAAGCGTGATGTGTATATTTTCTTTAGGTTTAATACTTCTAAAATGGTCATAAAAATCTCCTTCTCTTTGACTGCTTTAAGTTTATCAAATCAAAAGAGTATCCATCTATCGATTTAGCTTACACTTTTAGCGTATATCTTACATTTTTGTAAGATACTATTCTACATAAAGATTCATTGTTTTGAGATTGATCTTAACGACGGTCCCTTTATTCAATTTTGATTCTAAGCTTATAGAATGACCTAATTTGGATAGAATCATCTTACATAAGTAAAGACCGAGACCGGTTGATTTCTTATCCGTTCGACCATTATATCCTGTATACCCTTTTTCAAAGACTCTGGGGATGTCTTCTTCCTGAATGCCGATGCCTGTATCTGAAATAACGAGTGTTTTTTCATCTTCAAAACTAATTTTGATCTTGCCTTCATTTGTATACTTCAAAGCATTGGATAGGATTTGTTCAATCACAAATCTCAGCCATTTCTCATCCGAAAGCACTTTGACCTTGATATTATCGACTTCAATCTGTATTTTCTTGCGAATAAAAAACGTTGCATACTGACGTATAACCGATCGTATGATGGGCTCACAATCGATTTCCTTGATCAAGAAATCATTGGTTTCTGAGTTTAATCGAAAGTAGCCCAGAAGCATTTCCACATATTTTTCGATTTCAAACAATTCTTCTTTAATCGCATCATTTTGCTTATTCTCACTGACCTGTAACAATAAACGCATCGCAGATATGGGTGTTTTGATTTGATGTGCCCACAGTGTCGTGATGTCTTGTAAGTCGTTGTATTTCGATGTTGATAGACTCTGATGTTTCATATCATCGTGATAAAGCTTCTGGATGATCGTTTGATAATCTTTTTCGATTAAATAACTCGTATCGGGCAATAGATCCATTTGAAAAATCTCATGGTGGATAATGTTTTGAAGTTGGATGTGTTTTGCATATGTTTTGATGATGGTGTAACTTAGAATGATGAATCCAAAGAATAATACGATAATCAAAGAATAGCCGATAATTTCAATTGAAACTGAATACAAAAATAGAACCAAAGTATAAATGAAGCACGTGAAAACAAACACGATGATGGAACGTTTAAAATTCATGATGATTTTAAGGATGAGTAATAATTGCTTCATATTACGCTACAATATAGCCTAAGCCTTTTTTAGTCACGATAAAGTCATTGAGCCCAATGAGCTCACATTTCTTTCTGAGACGATTGATGTTTACTGAAAGTGTGTTCTCATCGACATAACTGTCATTTTGCCATAAGTGTGTCATGAGGGAAGCACGACTGATGATCGCCTCATTTTGTTCGAATAACATCTGGATTATCTTGAACTCATTTTTAGTCAAATCAATTTTCTGATCTTTATAACTTAAACTCGAATCATTTAGATTTAGAAAAACAGATCGATGTTCAAGCACAGAGGTGGTCCCACTGAAGTCATAGGAACGTCTCAAGATTGCTTGTACTTTCGCACTCAAGACATCGATATCAAAAGGTTTCGTAATGAAATCATCCGCACCCATGTTCATCGCCATGACAATATTCATATTTTCGGATGTGGAAGACACAAAAAGAATTGGTACTTTCGATTTCTTTCTGATTTCAGTACACCAGTGATAACCATTAAAAAAAGGTAAAGAAATATCGAGTAAGACAAGTTGTGGATCAAACGCTACAAATTGGCTTAGAACATTTTGAAAATCACAGCATGTCTCCACATGATAGCCCCATTTCGTAAAATGATTCTTAATGGATTCTGCGATGACTTCATCATCCTCAACTACAAAGATCTTATACAAGTTATCACCTCATTTATTTCATTGAATCGATTGTATACTGAACTTAAAGCACAAAGAAGGTTATTTTGTTTTCGAGATTGGTAGTCACTTAGCATGCTCAATCGCTTTTTCACAGGGTGGTATTTGCTAAGCTAGAGCAGAGTAGGGGTTAGCCCTGTAGAATAATAATACCATAGCTGATTCCAGCTGTTCTGAGCCTCTTCATTCATATACAATGACGGTTTGCTAAACTTGGGATTTAAACGATCTAGGATGAGTTCTATTATTCTATTTTAGTTTACTTAATACGTTTACCAACACGTTTCACTGATGAACCTTTTTGTTGTAAAACTTTAATCAAATTAAAATCGAATCAATTTGTGAATGGATTCGATCTTGTTTCGTATTTATTTTGAATATTATCAAATCAATGAGTTACTTTATCATCTTAGGTTTAGTCCAAGTTATCCAACCCAACATCCAAAGGAGTAAGAGTATGTGTAAGACATCATTCTCATTAAACCAGATACCCGTCTGTTGGTAGAGAGGCTTCGCATAAGCAGAAAACAATGCGACAAAATAAGCAAGATTGACGACTAGAAATACACACCACCAAATAAACAAGCGTTTATGGATAAAGATATGTCGTTGCGCGTAGTCGGTCCACATTAGGATAAGAATATCAACATAAACTCATAGGTAAGCAAAAACTTCACAGAGAGAATCATACCCAAACCTTGAAGCAGGGTGTACATGAATACACTTAGTAGGGCTAAAATCTGTAATCTAATTGAGGTCCTAGGTGAGTGGAAAGCACTGTAAGCAATGAGCAAAGCATTGATGCTTATAACCGTCAATGTCATGTAAAACAACTTAACCCAATGCGTGAACCGGTAGCTTTCATAGAGCGCACATTTTAAATCCGCTCCAAAAGCTTGATAACTGATGCCCGCAACGATCGCACCCAAGCCCCAAAAAACAAAGTTGATACCCAACCATTTCGTAATGAAAGCGGTGTGTCGAAGATAGACGATCCCAACATAAATGGTCACAAAGCCTAAAGCAAAAACCAAGATGGTGGAGCTGGGTTGCTGGAGATAAAGATTTAAAGGAGCTAAATAAACAAAAGGCATGGATGCAAGATACTGATTAATGTTAATACTTGGAGTTAATGCGATTTGTTCTACTTTACTTGTAAAATTGAAGCCTACAAAGCCTAAAAGAGCAAAAAGGCACATCCATACTGCATTGCGGTTAAGTTTTTCATAATACAATCAAAGCGAATATTAAAGATTTAGACCATAAATAATAATCATATCGATCATAATGTGCTTAACGTCTATTTCTATCTTAAATCATTCAAATAGAAACAACAGATACCCATAGCCTTGATCATCCATTTGATCCAAGGGTATGAATCTAAGCGCAGATCCATTGATGCAATAACGCAGTCCTCCAGATTCAACTGGACCATCATCAAATACATGACCAAGATGAGAATCTGCACTGCGTGAGCGTACCTCTATGCGATCCATCGCATTATTTACATCAACTTTAAAACTTAATACTTCTTCAAAGATTGGCTGAGTGAAACTTGGCCAACCAGAGCCTGAGTCGTACTTCGCAAGTGAGCTGAACAAAGGTTCTCCACTTACAACATCCACATAGATCCCTTCATCTTTTAAGCTGGTATATTCATGTTCAAAACGTGGATCCGTACCTTTGTTTTGTGTAACATCGAACTGCTCTGGTGTAAGAATTTCTTTTTTATCTTCTTCACTCAACGATGGATAGTCTTGGATGTCAATCATCGGATAATCATCCATAAAGCTGCTTAAATCAACATGACAATAGCCACTTGGATTCTTAGCTAAATAGTCTTGGTGATATTCTTCAGCAAGAAAGAAATTTTCTAAAGGTTTATTCTCAATGACAATTTCGTTATCCCATTTCAATTGTTCTAAGCTCAACATTTTATAGATGATTTCTTGTTCATTGTCATTTAAATAATAGATACCCGTACGATATTGAGTTCCAACATCATTGCCTTGTTTGTTCAGACTGGTTGGATCGACGATCTTGAAATAGTGCGCAATCAGCCTTTCCAAAGAAACAAGCGTGGCATCGTAGGTGACTTCAACGGTTTCTGTAAAGCCAGTGTTTCCCAAAATGACCTGATCGTATTTTGGGTTATCGATTGTCCCATTGGCATAGCCACTGATTGCATCTTCAACACCTTCAATCTTTTCAAAGTAAGCTTCAACACCCCAAAAGCAGCCTCCAGCAAAATAGGCCTTTTGAATGGAGGGGGCTTGATTGAATAGTGTCCGTACATTTGTATAAACTGCAGGTGTTGAATTCTCAGAAGGTCTAGCACAACTTGTTAGAATTAGTCCCAGAATAACGAAGAATAGAGATATTCTTTTCATGTTTAAGTACTCCTTTGGCATGTGTTTGACAATAATCATTGTCAATGGTGGACATTATGATGAAGTATGTATAAAGATTGGAATAGGGAAGCTAGGGATGTGACTACCAAACGATTATCCTATGTTCATCGATATGATTTAGTTGAAGTATAGCGCGTAATAAGACAAGCGTCCTTTAAAACGCTCGATCAAGAAATAAAAAAATCAGGAAGCTTTAAACAAGGCTTCCTGATTCAAATCGTAATCTTGAAAATCTATTATTCCCAACTGATTTCAAAATCAATGGGAACAAGCTGAATATAGGTCGTACCAGGTAAGAAGACGATTTCTTCCTTATCATCGGTGAACCAATGTGTGAAGTCATCCTCGAAATCCTTGATCCAATAACCTGAAATATGTTTACCATTGATGAAATAATCGGCTTCTCCAGCATACTTCAACTCGACAAGCACATAACCATTAACTTTGGTGTGTTCCGCATATTGCACGATAACATTGTTGGCAGTGATTTGTGTATCATCCAATGCATCTACATGTGCTTTATCATTGATGAAACGATTAAAGGCGCCTTCTGACGGATCGAATTTATACGTAACTTTGTTCGGGGTTGTGGTTGGATAATCGATGATAAGTTCAGATGCCGCATCATCACTGGTGCTGAAATCATCTTCATCAAAACTGAAGTGATCTTTCGCCCAAACATCAGGGAATTCTTCTGAGGCATCTTTTAATGCGATGTAAGCGTTGTGTGGGGCAGGCTTATCATTTGTTCTAAAGAAATAGGAATCATTGATACCAGCCACCGCATCAAAGCGATACGGTACATATATTTTAGTCAATAAGTCGAGTGCATTTACGGAATCCGGATTCTTTTTACCATTTTGAGCAACGGAACCTGCGCCACCATAATGGACAAGGGCAGTTTGCCACTCATTGAAAATTCGAACGAAGGGGACACGAATCGATCTTAAGGGTCCAACTTTTTCAGGGAACTCACCTTCAAAGATGGCCATGAAACGTGTTTCCATGTATTCTTCCTTAATGACTTCATAAACCACATCAGCTTGACTCAATCCGTAATGAGGACGAGCGACAGCGGAGTTATTGATCAAAACCGCAACGGCTTTATATTTTTGATCTTCACCTTCTTCTAAAGGAGAACCATCAAATTGATTGCGGATCACTTCAACTTCCGGCTCAACAATAACTTCTTCTTCCTCAACTTCTTCTACGGGTGAACTGCAGCCAATCAATAAAAGCAAAACCATTAATATCATTATTATTTTTTTAAACATTAAGCTTTCTCCTTGTAACAATTT
>JBLJAX010000234.1:0-8165 GCA_047637795.1 Erysipelotrichaceae bacterium
CAACCACGCTTTTAATCAAAGGGGTATTACAGTTGTGACAGGGTTGATTCGCCCGTCCATAGACATGGATCTGGAGTTGAAAGCGTCCGGTGATGCCTAAACTGGCTGTATACGAACGGATCGTCGAACCCCCTGAATCGATGGCTTCTGCCAGCACTTGACGCGTTACTTCAATGCATTCTTCCCATTTATAGAGTGGGATGTGATGAACACGCGTAAAGGGTGAAAGCTTTAATTTAAAGCAGATCTCATCCGCATAGATGTTTCCAATGCCTGCAATAACCGATTGATCCAAGAGAAAGGTCTTTAAATGAACCTTCCGTGTTTTGGCTTTATTGCGAAGATATTCCTTCGTTAATTGTTCATCCCAAGGTTCATAGCCCAACTTCGATTTAAAATAAGCATCGAGATCATGGCTAAGCTCAATTCTACCAAATTTACGCGTATCATTGAATGCCAAATCAAAATCATCGAAGTGAAAAAGCACATGCGAATGCTTGTTTCGCTCTGCATTCTTCTCAAGCTTGTAGAACTTCCCTTCCATACGCAAATGGATGATGATAAAAGCCGTTTCCATCTGCCACAAGATATACTTCCCACGACGTGATACACCCAGAACGCGCTGCCCATGCAAGGCATTGAGTTCATCTTGGTTCACAATCGTTTTAGCCCAATAAACAGAATGATTTAACAGCGTGTGCCCTTTGATCTGCTCATCCAAAATGCGAACGACGGTTTCAACCTCTGGTAATTCCGGCATTATTTTGCCTCATACCAGTTTGCGCCCCAAGCACTGGACACTTCCATCGGTACTTTCAATTGAACCGCATGCTTCATTGTTTTTTCAACCAAGTTTCGTACGGTCTCAAGTTCTTCCTCAGGCACATCAAAGACCAATTCATCATGCACTTGTAAAATCATCTTCGCTTTAAGTTTCGCTTCTTTCAAAGCTTCATCTACTTTGATCATCGCAATTTTCATGATATCCGCAGCGCTGCCTTGGATCGGTGCATTCATCGCAGCACGTTTAGCAAATTCACGCACTTGATAGTTGCTTGATTTGATTTCCGGGAGATAACGTCGACGTGTGTATAAGGTTTCGACATAACCCAATTCCTGACAAGTTGTGATGGTTTGGTCCATATAGGTTGAAATCCCTTGATAGGTTTTCAAATAGCGTTCAATGAACTGTTTCGCTGTCTTACGATCGGTATTGATCTGAGCCGCCAAACCAAAATCGGAGATGCCATAGATGATGCCGAAATTGACAGCTTTCGCAGCACGACGTTCGTTGGAACCCACCGCTTCTTTACTTAATCCAAAGACGTCCATGGCGGTCTTTGTATGAATGTCCAAACCTTGACTAAAGGCTTCAATCAAGGCTTTTTCATTTGCCATATCGGCCAAGACACGCAACTCAATCTGAGAATAGTCACAGGAATATAATACATTTCCCTCACTTGGGACAAAGGCTTTACGAATCTCACGTGCTTCTTCATCCCGAATCGAAATATTTTGTAAGTTTGGATCGGTTGAAGATAAACGCCCTGTTTGCGCAATGGTCATCGCGTAAACCGTATGGATCTTCTGGTCCTTTTGGATGAACTTCTGCAAGCCAATGGCATAGGTTGAATAGATTTTCTGGTATTTACGATATTCAATCAAGGGTTCGATGATCGGATGTTCATGGCGTAGAGACTCTAAGACATCGATGGAAGTGGATTGTTTACGATTCGCACTCAGATTTAATTGATTGAACAGGATCTCACCCAATTGTTTCGGCGAGTTGATGTTGAAGCTTTGACCAGCGTGTTGATAAATATTTTCACTTAATGCATTGAGTTTTTGCAAGGTCGAAGATGCGATGTCTTCCAAGATTTCTTGTTTGACGTTGATGCCTTCTTTTTCCATACGATAAAGAATATCCACTAGAGGATAATCGATTTCCATATAAACCGACCATAAATCACGATCCTTCAAACGGGTTTGAATGTCTTGACCACTCTTCAAGAGTCGTTGCGCGATTTCAACACATTTCTGAATGTTTTCCTCATCGATTCGTGCAGTTGGATACGCAGGCCAATCCAACTGTTCTTTAACTTTATCGTAGGTGTTGAGATTGCTGTCATCGATAAAAGCCATCATCATCACATCATAGACAAACGATGGTAATTTAAATGTCTCTGTTTGTGCATGATAAAGGCTCTTGGCATCATAAACATACAATGCTTTATGGTTCATTAATTTTGCGTGGAACGCTTTTAAAGGTTCCCAATCCTTGAGTTCCAAGTATGTGCTGTTTGAACCATCACTGATGGCAAAGCCTAAGAGCGTGTGTGGCCAATCCCCATCCAAGCGATAATGACCAAATAAAGCAAGTGGTTCATCAAAATTCAGCTTTGAAATATCGACTTGTTTCAGTGCTTCCGCTTGAACACTGACTTCTTTGATCATGGTCTTCATTTCATATTTTTCATAGAAAGCATTGGCACCTGCCACATTCGCTTGGTATAAGGCATCATCCAATTTCACATGGATTTCCGCATCCGTCTTGATGGTCGCCAACTCATGAAAGTTCAAGACATTTTCTTTAAGTTTGCCCTTAAGCTGTTCAACGTTGGCAATCACATTCTCAACACTTCCATATTCACTCAGAAGTTTCAATGCTGTTTTCTCGCCGACCCCTGGAAGTCCAGGAATATTATCCGAGGCATCCCCCATCAAGCCCTTTAAATCCGGAATTTGATCGGGTCTTAAACCCCACATTTCTTGAAGTTTGGCTTCGTCCATTTCTTCAATCTCAGTCAAACCTTTTTTCATTAGCCAAACCGTTGTGGTCTTATCGATCAGCTGTAACAAATCTTTATCGCTGCTCAAGACATTGATGTCCCAATCGGGGTAGCGTTTGACTAAAGAACCGATGATGTCATCGGCTTCCAAGCCATCTTCCTGCCAATAACATAAATTTGCCGCATCACAGTATTCACGAACAAGTGGAAACTGTGCGATCAATTCTTCGGGTAAGGATTTACGTGTTCCTTTGTAATCTTCATATTGATCATGGCGGAAGGTCTTCTTCCCACTATCAAAAGCTACGACCATGGCTTGGGGTTGAACCAGTTCAATCGCTTTGTTGAGCATCATCGCAAAACCATAGACCGCATTGGTGGGAACACCAAAGGAGGTTGTTGTCATGCGTGTGTACGCCGTCGCATAATAAGCTCGAAAGAAGAGTGAATTTCCATCCACCAGTAACATTTTTTTCATATCAAATCACCTTTTCTCTATTTTAACATAGCCCTTGCACAAAAAAACCAAAGTCACCTTTGGTTAGGGTTGAAGTCCTTCAAGAACATCCAGATTCTCAAACATGATGGTTTTGTAGTCTTTATTGTCCAATAAATTCTGTTCCGTTAGAAATGTCAAACTATGCAGCTCAATTGAAGTGAGTTCCAATTCCGTTTTGACTTCGTTATACAAGGCTTCCATATCTTCACTCAAGTTCGGCTCATGCACGATCAGTTTGACTTCATCGGTCTTGATACGTTCTTTGATCAAAGCCAACTGTGTCGCACTTGGAAGTGCCCCATAACGTGAAAGAATCAAAGGATAAACACGAACACCATACGCCTTCTGCCAATTGCCAAATGATGGCGTCACAGACACAAAAGCAATATCCTGCTTCCACAATTCTTGATAATCCGCATCCATGAACGCAAGCTCTTGTTTCAACACATCATAATTATCCGTAAAGAATTGTTTCTCTTCCGGAAACTTCTCTATCAGCCAATCCTTGATCGTTCCCGCCATTGAAATCATCGTGATTGGATCCAACCACAAATAAGGATCCGTATCATACATATCGACTTTAGCGAACGCTTCACCACTGTAATAGGGATTGGTATAACTGATGCGATTCATTTCCAAATTCGTCGTTGTATAACGCGCAAATTCATAAACACCGGCTGTATTGGTCAAGTCCACCAACTGCACCGAACTGGATTGAAGTTCATTCAAATAGAGCGTCAAATACGGTTCCAACTTCCCAAAATGAAACAACACATCGGTCGTCTCCAAACGAGTTTGATAATCATCCACGATCTCCGTACGAAGCATCGTCTGCCCTTTGGAGTACATCAAAACATTCACTTTATCCATCGCAATGCGATTGACGAGATATTGAATGGGATAGGTCGTCACACCCACATTGAGCTTGGCCAAAGTACAGCCACTTAAACTCAAACTGAATAAGACGAGGATTGTTAAGGTTTTAATGATTCGCTTCATGACTATTTCCTCAAACATTATAACATACTCATTCATAGGGATTGAGCATCTTCATCCATAGGGTCTTCTCACCCTGACGACGTATTCGATCCTTGTGGGATAAGAAACCTTCGACCACATGATAACCATAAACCGCCAAAGCCATCAAGGGAAGATTGCCTAAAAGGCTCAAGAATTGCCAATGCGTGAACCAAACCAAGAAGCGCATATGGCTCGCATCAAAGAGATGCAAGATGCCAAAAATAAGGAATTCTTTGACAAAGATCGTCAACACCCCCAAAACCAAGAGCTCAACGATACTCTCATTGACTTGATTCGACCATTGACGTAAAACCCAAATCGTCAAGGTGAACACAAACGCATTCATCAAGAAATAACCATAATGGGTCAAATCTAGAAACAAGCCAAAGCCAAACGCCATGATCAAAGCCGTTTGCAAATCCAATTCACGGGCGACCAACATCAAGCCGATCAGACCGACATGGGGGATGAAATTTAAGCGATAAAGTGCATAATCCACAGGAAAAATCTGACTCAAGATCAAATCGGCAAGAAAACATAAAATCAGGTATATGAACTTACTCACTTGAACCTCGCTTCACGATCAAAACATAATTCAGATCGTAGAAATCCGCTGCAGGCGTAACCAAAATCTTCAAACCAATCGTATTGGGCAGTGTCTCCACATGATTTACCACTCCCACCAATAAGCCGCTTGGAAACAAGCCGCCTGCCGCAGAAGTAATGACTTTCATCCCTGTCGTGATGGACGAGTTGGTATCCAAAAGCTTCAAAGAATAACTTTTCGTATTGGGGTCATAGCGCTCCAAGATGGCCTCAGAGGTCTTAGTTGGATCGATTTGAATCTTGACACTGATTTTATTGATATCCAATTCCGTCGTCAATAAGAGCACGACGCTGGTCTTTTCACTGACTTCCACGACCTTACCCAGCAAACCGAGGTTGCTGATGACCGCATCCCCCAATTCAATCCCATCGTTGGACCCTACATCAAGGATGATGGAATGCGTGAAACTGTCCATGCTTCGTTGGATGACCGTAGCGGAAATCGTTGAGGCTTCACTCAAGCTCAGACTTAATTGATTCAACTGCTTCAAATCTTCAATATCACGATAAGCTTCTTCCAATCGGCTTTGATAGGTCGCAATCAAATCAATCTGCTCACGCAGTTTTTTATTTTCTTCCATGGTCGACCACAAGGTGCTCACATCCTGTACGAAGCTGGTGATCGCATAGAGCGGTCTTTGAACCAAGGCATATTGAACTTGCGCATAAAAACGAACGCCCTCTCCCATTTGGGTTTCTGTGGGGCGTGTCGACTGGATAACGTTTAAAATCAAGGTCACACTCATGAGGATCGCGATGATACTGATGAGCAACTTTTGTAAAGGTGAGAGTTTGCGCATAACTGTACCCCTATTATAAAGACAGGACCCCTTAAGTTCAATCTTTTCTGACGACCTCTTTCAAACTCAGATAACGCTGCTTGCTTACGATCAAATGATCCAAAAGCGGAATGCCCATTGTTTGACCCGCTTCTTCTAGAACTGAAGTCACCATAAAATCATTCTCACTCGGTGTCACATCGCCACTGGGATGATTGTGCACCACTAGAATACGTGCTGCCGAATGGGCGACGGCTTGTTTGAAGACTTCACGTGGATGCACGATGGAACGATCCAAACCCCCGACATACAAAGGTCTGTAACCAATGATGTGGTTCTTGGTATTTAAAAAGACAACCAAGAAATTCTCCTGCATGCAATGGCCAATCTCGCTTTGAAGCCAATGCACGACACGTTGCGGTTGATCGATGACACTCACCCCCTGTGATGCTTCAAACGCCATGCGTCGTGCACATTCTCCAATCGCACAGAGCTCGGATGCCTTCGCTTCCTTGATGCCCGCAATACCCATGAAATCATGCATCTCACATTGCGCTAAACCGAGGATGCCCTTACTTTTATGCAAAACTTGATCTGCTAGATCCAAAGCACTGTGCGTCTTTGTCCCACTTCTTAATAAGAGTGCAATCAATTCACGATTGCTTAAGGCTTTGACCCCGTATCGTTGAAGTTTCTCACGGGGACGATCTTCTACATTGACATCTTTGATTTTCATCTTAAAAAAGAGGACGATGTCCTCTATTTCCCCCAAGTCATTTCGACCCCAGGAATGCTGACGCGTCCCCGTGATGAGGTAAGAATCTTAAAGATGGCTGCCACACCGGCAGCGACGGCGATATAAACAAGAACGGTAGTTGTGGCCATAAAGCACCTCCACTCTTGTTTACGTATGGTAAAGGATTTATCCTAACAATTCCTTCAGTTCATCTACGACCTTTTGAACTTCCAAGAGTTTCTGCTTATAGTCTTCTTTCTTTAAGACTTGATTCTTCCATTGAATCAATTCCAAACAGGCGGCACTCTTGATGACCAATTCTTTACTTAAACGTTCGATCGATTCCATCTTTACTCCCTATATTTCTCTGTATGAATTCAGTATACTAAAACTAAATGAAGGATGACACGATGGAAACACAAATCACACGCAAAGAACGTTGGGCATTTGGTTTAGCAGGCTTAGGTCAAAACATGGTCTACAACTACACAACCGCTTATATCATGGTTTTTTATACCGATGTGGCTTTGATCGCACCGATTGCGGTTGGAACCTTGATGTTGGTCGCCCGTGTCTTTGATGCGATCAATGATCCCATCTTAGGCAACTACATCGATCGACATCCGAGCCCAAAGGGTAAACTGATTCCCTACCTCAAAGCCATCCCCATCCCGATGTTTGTGATTTCGGTCTTGGTATACTTCGTACCCGACATGTCTCCGGCACTCAGACTCTTGTATGCCTATGTCAGTTTCATTCTCTGGGATTTGATGTACACCGTCAGTGATGTGCCGTATTGGGGCTTAAGCGTTACGATCACAGCCGATCCAAAAGAGCGCTTATCCCTTATTTCTTTAGCGAGAATCCTCTGCAATGTCGGCTTGGCTGTCTCCATTGTCTTGCCTCCCCTGCTCATCAAGCTTTGGGGTGGTGGCCAACAAGCCTACCTTCTTACTGCAGTCTTGATGGCTTCAGTTGGTTCCTTACTCTTCAGTTTGGTGGGTCGACACGCCAAAGAGCGTATTCAAGCCAACAATCAAGAGCCCAGCAGCTTCAAGAATCTCTTACAAAACAAGGCTTTGGTCATTCTTCAATCCTCACGTATCCTGCAAGCGTTCCGCATGGTCATTGCGACTGCTGGACTCTATTTCGCTAAATACAACCTTCAAGATGAAGCGCAATTCTCATTATTGGGCGGTCTCTTGATTCTTGCCATGATTCTGGCGATGTTCGTCACTCCAAAACTTAAGCAACATTTCACCAAGAAGACCCTCTATCAAGCTTCCTTGGTCTTGGGCTTCCTTGCCCACATCACGCTCTACTTCCTTGGCTATCAAAACGCTTGGGTCAATTATGCCTTTCTATTCATCATGGGTCTTTCTCTCGGTTTGAATGATGTGCTGACCTATACCATGGTTGGGGATTGTGTCGATGCGTATGAGCAAAAGAGTGGTCTGCGTACCGAAGGTTTGAGTTTTGCCTTCCATACCTTCACAACCAAACTCCAATCTGCCTTTGGTCTATTCTTCATCGGTTTCCTCTTGGATCAAAGTGGCTTCATTGAAAACACCCTCCAACAACCCAAAGCCATGGCCGCCATCTTTTCCCTGATCACCCTCTATCCAGCCATTGCCAGTCTTCTAGGTATGATCCCGATGGCGTGGTATGACATTAAAGAAAAAAGAACTCAGTGAGTTCTTAAATCCAATACGATTTGAGCGAAGCGGGCAACCCCC
>JBLJAX010000235.1:0-5017 GCA_047637795.1 Erysipelotrichaceae bacterium
ATCGAATTCGCGAACCAAGCCTTCCAATTCATTGAGTGGAATCGATCCAAATTCAAGTGAAGAAAACCCCGGTGTATCCGCAACCCAACCGCCTGCGATCTCATAAAGCTGAACATGGCGTGTCGTATGTTTACCACGACCCAAGGCTTTAGATATTTCTTGGGTCTTAAGGACGAAATCCGGATTCAAACGATTCAAAAGTGAGGATTTCCCCACACCACTTTGACCGGTTAATACCGATATCTTATTTTCAATACAGGCTTCTAAACCGATGATTTCCTGTCCACGTGCGACCCGTATGACAGTCATGCCACTTTGTTCATAAACATCCAAGGCTTTGAACATAGGATCCTCTTTACTTACAAGATCCAACTTGGTTACAATCAATACGGGTTCGATTTGGGCATGTCTTACCAACCAAACAAAACGATCCACCAATTGCGTCGAGAAATCCGGTTTCACAGCACTCATGACGATCAAAGCTTGATCGACATTGGCGATGGATGGACGGATCAAGGTGTTGTGTCGCTCATAAATAGACGTCATCACAATGACATCTTCGCGAGGTTCATAATCAATCATATCCCCGACCAAAGGAGTCTTCCCGAGTTTCAGCTTACCACTGCCCTGTGCAATCAAATGTTCTTTGGCTTCGGTAAGGATGGTATAACGATTCGAAATGATTTTAATAATGCGCGCTTTTCCCATTAATAGTAACTTAAGACAATAAAGTTATTGCCCCCTTGTGTGTAGTATGTCAATGGATCCGGTGTAATGGAAACCACCACATCACGAACCAAGTTATTCAGTTCTTCTTCACTCATGTTTTCTGTGGATAATTGATTCAAATAAACTACCGCACCTAAAGCTTCGAGTTGTGCCTGGGCTTGTGCGACACTGAGGCCAACGATTTGTGGAATCAAGAATTCAACAGGCGCTGAAACCACGAATTTGATCTCATAACTACGACTTGGATTGAGTTTGGTTCCAGGTAATAAAAGACTTTGGTCCAAGATAATGCCTTGTGCGACATCTTGACTCGCAAGATATTCCACTCGGATGGTGATTTTGGTGTCTTTCAAATCCAGTTTCACTTCTTCAAAGGGCAGGTTCTTGTAGTCCTTGACCACATAATACATACCTTCACTTAAGGTGATATTGATGGTCGATCCCTTTTCAACCAAGGTTCCCACACTTGGCGTGATCTTAACGATCTTCCCTGCTTCCACATCATCTGTTAGTTCATAATTGATGTTTGGTGCGATTTCTATACCAGAATCAAACAAAGCTTCACGCGCTTCACTTAATGTTTTACTCATAAGATCTGGGACTTCAACCATATTGTACTCAGGATTGAAGATACCACTTAATGCCAAGATGAGTGTCAATGCCAACATGGCCAAGACAACCAAACCAATACCCCAATACAGACGTCGAACATCCGATTTGGTATCGGTCTTAACGGTATTGACTTTTTGCAAGACAATCGTCTCATCCCCATCTTTACCTTGGACAAACTCGACCCGTTTCGCTTGTTTGTTTTTATCCAACAAGCTTTCTTTAAGCTCAAGCAAAAGCTCATCCGTCGTCTTATAGCGATGGATACGATTCTTTGCGGTTGCTTTAAGAACAATATTTTCAATCGACATCGGTAGACTTGGGTTGAAATCCAAGACACTAGGCATCTCTTCTTTGAGATGTTTCATGGCGACTTGAACCGGTGATTCCCCTCTAAAAGGGACTTCTCCTGTCAAAAGTTCATAAAAACAGACACCCAGTGAGTAAATATCACTCTGCATGGAGGCTGATTCACCACGCGCCAATTCAGGCGCGAGATAATGAACAGATCCCAGAACGGTATCGGTTTGCGTCAATTGTAAAGCATCCGCAACCGTCGCAATCCCAAAGTCCGCGATCTTAACGGTCCCATCGTCTTTGATTAAGACGTTTTGGGGTTTGATGTCACGATGAATGATGTTATTTTTGTGGGCTTCATTCACTGCGGAAACCAATTGGTCCATGATGACCAAAGCTTCTTTTTTCTCTAAAGCGCCGCGTTGTTGGATGAGTTGTTTCAAGGTCTTGCCACGGACATATTCCATGACGATGTAATGATGACCTTCTTCTTCCCCGACATCGTAAACCTCTACGATATTGGGATGACTCAAACCACTGGCCGCATTGGCTTCACGTTGAAAACGTAAAAGCGCTACGGGATCCAGGGCTAAATTTCCTCTTAAGACTTTGATGGCAACTTCACGATTGAGAAGCTCATCATGGGCAAGATAAACATCGGCCATGCCGCCTTCTCCTAATCGTTTTAAAATCTGATATCGATTGGCTAAACGTTCGATCATAGGCGACCTCGCTCAGCTAATGTCAGCGTGATATTATCCAAACCACCGTGTAAATTTGCGTGGTGTAGGATGTGTTGAACTTTGGAAGCTGTTGTCTCTTTTGAATTCAATAAGCTGAATATTTCACGATCTTCCAACATTGAATGGACGCCATCGCTACAGCACAATACCAAACTAAAATCATGGACTTCAAAGATATCCACTTCAATATTTGGAATGACGCCACACACATTGGTCAAGACCGATCGCTGTGGATGGGTCTTGGCTTGTTCAACTGTAATACGTTTTAGACGGATCATTTCATTGACCAACGAATGGTCGATGCTGATTTGAACGAGTTCATTGGCTGAATTGACAATGTAACACCGACTGTCCCCAACATTTCCGACAAGACAAGCATCCTCATAGAACAAGGCTGCCACAGCAGTCGTCCCCATGCCACTGTAATCAGGATTTTCCACAGACGCCTGATAGACTTCTTTATTCATTGTTAAAATGGCTTTCTTGAGCCATTGTTTTGCCTCGATAATCGTTATTTCATTAAAATCCATTCCATTAAATTGACGTTCGATCGATTCACAGGCCAAAAGTGATGCGATCTCACCCGCTTTCGCACCGCCCATACCATCGGCTACCAACATCAATTGAACGTCTTTATTTTGTAGGATTAAAAAATTATCTTGATTGATGCGTCTGATTTTACCAATATCTGTAATCCCTTTAATGATCATAGCTTACCTTCAGCTTTAGCGCGAAGTTGCCCACATGCCGCATCGATGTCGCCACCGTTTTCTTTACGCAAGGTGCTCTTGACACCCAATTTCATTAATTTATCGTAGAATTTCAAAGCGGAAGCCACATCGACGGCTCTGAACCCATGTTCATCCACCACATTGTAAGGAATCAAATTCACATAGGCATTCATGCCTTTAACCAACTTTGAGAGTTGGGTCGCATGCTCCGGCTGATCATTCACATCTTTCAATAAGATGTATTCCAAAGTGATGCGTCGATTGTTCAACGTTGAGTATTCCTTCAAGGCATCCATTAAATCACTTAATGGATAGGCTTGATTGATGGGCATCAACTTACTGCGTAAAGCATCATTTGGCGCATGGAGACTGATGGCCAAGTTGTACTGTACTTTCTCACGTGCGAATTGTTTGATGCGAGGTACGATGCCACAGGTCGAAACGGACAAATGTCGTGCCCCTATGGCAAGTCCTAAATCATGATTGATCGTCTTCAAAAAGTCCATGACATTGTCATAGTTGTCGAATGGTTCCCCTGTGCCCATGATGACGATATGCGAAACACGTTCTTCACGTGCATCCAGTTCTTTCTGGACGTATATGACTTGCGCCATCATCTCACCGGCACTCAAATCACGGTTCTTCTTCAATAAGCCACTCGCACAAAAGGTGCAGCCCATGTTACAACCGACCTGCGAGCTCACACAGACTGATTTACCGTAATCAAACTGCATCAAAACCGTTTCCACGAGGAAACCATCTTGAAGTTCAAAAAGGTATTTGACGGTCCCATCTTTACTGGCTTGCCGTTGTTTGAGTTTGATCGGATCAATCACAAAGTCCTCATTGAATGTTTCAATCAAACTTTGCTTGATATCGCTCATCATTGCGAAATCCGTGATGCGTCGGCGATACAACCATTGGAAAATCTGCTTCGTACGATAGCTCTTTTCCCCTTTATCCATCAACCATGTGTTGAGTTGTTCATATGTAAAATCATAGATCGTTTTTTTCATACTCGTATCTTACCATATTTAAGCATTTCGTTTAAGTTTTGCCATGTAGAAACCATCACTTCCATATTGATCCGGAAAGATGGTTTTTTCTTCAATAAGGACATAATTATCATGTTTCTTGAGGAATTGCTTGATTTGACCTTCGTTTTCTTTGCGATTCAAAGTACAGGTTGAATAAACCAAGAGCCCATCCACTTTCAAACAGCTTTGTGCAGATTCCAGGATTTCCGCTTGAAGTGTTTGTAATTCATCCAAGACTTCTGGTTTCAGTCTCAGTTTGATATCGGCTTTACGACGCAAGACGCCTAAGCCACTGCACGGCACATCACACAAAACACGATCATAGTCTTGTTTGAATTCTGTATGGATCGTACGTGCATCCATGGTTTTCACATGGACGATGTCGATCTCAAGTTGACGCATCTTTTGTTCAATCAAACGATTGCGTGCTTCATGAAGCTCAACCGCATCGATCCAACCTTCATTGTTCATAGCACAAGCAATACCCGCTGCCTTCGTCCCCGGTGCGCTACACGCATCCAAGACTTTCATCCCTGGTTTCGCTTCCACAAAATCACTGACCATTTGACTGGCTTCATCTTGGATCCATACCATTCCTTCTTTGAACCAATCCGACTGTAAGAGATTCTCTTCCATATAAAATGCCGTCGGACTTAAAGTCCCCTTTTCAACACCGTAGCTGTCGAATACTTCTTCAGGATCAATCTTAAGCGTATTGATGCGTCCACACAAACGAGCTGGCTCCATCAAAGCTTCCGCAATCTTACGCATTTGCTCTTCACCATAATGGTTGATCCATAACTTGATTACGAAAGTCGGTAAGGATTTCTCAATCGCATAGATTTCAAGCGGATCCAAGCTTGGATCCACT